>DATFWM010000216.1:0-3826 GCA_035259295.1 Blastocatellia bacterium
CTCGACTGCCGCTGCAGATGGGGCGTAATAAGCGGAGCCAGTCTTTAGCAGGCCGACGATTTCCGCGCCGCCATTCGCCGTGCGCGAGACTATCTGATCGATCCTTTCCTTCGGGAGCAGATCAGGCAGTGGAATGCCGGCCACAGTAGAGTAGCGCGGTAGCGGGACCATCGTATCGCCGTGCCCGCCCAGCACAAACGCGGTGACGTTTTCGACCGACACGTTCAGCGCTTCGGCAATAAAGCACCGCATGCGCGCCGAGTCCAATACCCCGGCCATTCCGATCACGCGCTGCTTGGGAAGCCCAGAATGCTTCATCGCGACATGGCACATCGCGTCAAGGGGATTCGAGACGATGATCAGGATCGGGTTCCGCGAATACCTCATTATTTCATCGGTAACCGAGCCGACGATGCCCGCGTTGGTCTTGAGCAGGTCGTCGCGGCTCATCCCCGGTTTTCGAGGAAGCCCTGAAGTGATGATAACGATGTCGGAGTCGGCGGTCTCCTTGTAGCCGTTTGTGCCGACGAGCCTTGAATCGTAACCTTCGATCGGCGCGGTCTCCGCCAGATCGAGCGCCTTGCCCTGGGGCATGCCTTCAATTATGTCAACAAGGACGACGTCGCCGAGTTCCTTATCGACGAGTCGTTGCGCAGCGGTCGCGCCGACGTTTCCCGCGCCGACAACTGTGATTTTTTTTCTAGCCATGATTCCTCCGGTTAATTCTTTCTTGCGCTGTCAATCGTCAACGTCAGACTTCACGGAATACAAAGTATAAAGTGGAGAACTGATTTCACGCTGTGACGGTGATGACGCGGTTATCCTTTCGTCAATTGTAGACGTGACCTCAGAAAGCCGGATTCTATCGCAGGAGTTCCGAGGCGTCTACACAAAGTCTAAATGCGGCGGGCAAGTCTTGCGGCATCGCACGCGATATAACAACATAAGACTGCTGTCGGGAGAACACTTGTTGGGAAGCCCACTTGACGCATTCCTGCTATTAGCCGCGCCTCGCGGGCAAGTCTTGCTATCGCTTTTTCTCGTCCTGGTGGCGGCCAAGCTCGCTGCCGAGCTCTTCGAGCGGCTCCGTCAGCCGGCGGTTGTCGGAGAAATAATCGCCGGGGTGATAATCGGGCCAGCAGTTCTTAACATTGTGCAGCCCACCGATGTTCTGGAAGCGCTTGCAGAGGTGGGAGTGGTTTTTCTTCTCTTCACAGTCGGGCTCGAGACACGGCCCAGCGACATCTTCAAAGTTGGCGGAAGAGCGAGTGTCGTAGCCGTCCTTGGCGTGATAATCCCCTTCGTCGCGGGGTGGGGGTTGCTTTCGTTGTGGCCGGGTCATTCGTGGGTCGAAGCAGTTTTTCTCGGCACGGCGATGGTCGCAACGTCCGTCGGCATAACCGTCCGAGTGCTGTCGGGAATGGGATTGATAACTGCGGAAGCAAGCCGTGTGATACTCGCCGCAGCAGTGATCGATGATGTGATTGGGCTTTTGGTGCTTGCGGTCACGACCAGCCTGGCAACCGGGCGCGTCAACTATTTTTATTTGGGGCTGAACGCTGCTCTTGCGATCGGCTTTGCCGTATTGATAGTCTCGTTCGGAACGCGGGTTGTCGGTGGAATGAGACGCCGCATCGGGAGCCTGAGAATCGATCATTCGTTGCTCGTGTTCGCGCTCGTGCTTTGCTTCGGGCTGGCCGCGCTCGCAAGCGTGATCGGCATCGCCGGAATAGTCGGCGCGTTTCTGGCGGGAGTCGCTCTATCTGAAGCCACCGAAGGAACTGGCTTGCATCGGGAGTCCCAGGCCCTCACCGAATTCACCACGCCCTTCTTTCTTGCAATCATCGGAATGAAGCTCAACCTTGCTGTGTTCTCATCAAGGGTCCTGTTGCTTTCGCTGGCGGTCATCATACTTGCAATCTTGACCAAGCTCGTCGGCTGCGGGCTGGGAGCGGCACGAATGGGCAGGCGACGCGCCGTTCAAGTCGGCGTCGGCATGATCCCGCGGGGCGAAGTTGGAATAGTGGTGGCCCAAATCGGAATAGGGATGGCCGCAATCAGCGACGCTGTTTACGGAGTTGTGTTGACGATGGTGGTGATAACGACGATTGCAGCGCCACCCTTGATAAAGCTGGCGTTTGCTTCCGAGAAACGGCCAGAGAAAGTTCCCGGGTACACGGAAAGACTTGAAGAGATTGGTTGAGGACGGTCATTCAGCGTCACCTGAGCGCAAGCCACTTGGTATCAATTAAGCGTTTGCCAAAGCTCTCATCGATGATTTAGCCTCATTGGGTTTTCGAGGTGGGAAATGGCGCTTGATCTCGATGAAATTTTTCGCTCGCGTGATTTTGTTGCCTTGCGCGAAAAGCTGGCCGGACTTCGCCCGTCCGAACTCGCCACGATGATTGGCGACTCAGAGCCTCACGAACAAGTCATTCTGTTTCGAGTTCTCCCGCGCAAGCTTGCTGCCGCGACCTTTGAGTACTTACCTCTCGAAAAACAGCAAAGCTTGCTCTCGGCGATGGCTCAAAGCGAAGCGGCGGCAATCCTTAATGAAATGTCGCCCGACGACCGCACGATGCTGTTGGAAGAACTTCCTGCCGAGGTAACCAAAGAGCTGCTGACGATGCTGCCGGCCGAGGAGCGAGCGGTTGCCATTACGCTGCTCGGATATCCCGAGAACAGCGTCGGCCGGCTGATGACACCTGATTACGTAGCCGTCAGGCCTGAATGGACGATTCAGTATGTGCTCGACTACATACGCGAGCATGGGGCCGACAGCGAAACACTCAGCAACATCTACGTCGTCGATGAACATGGCGTTTTGATAGACGATCTTCGAATCAGGGTGTTCCTTTTGGCGCCGCTTCACCACTCCGTACGCGACGTGATGGATTATCGTTTCGTTGCGCTCAAAGCGACTGACGATCAGGAAACAGCCGTCGGCGTCTTTCGCCGAGAAGACCGCACTGCGCTCCCGGTGACCGATACCACAGGAGTCTTGATCGGCATTGTCACAATTGACGACGTGCTCGACGTGGCGGAGGTAGAAGCTACTGAAGACATTCAAAAGATCGGCGGCATGGAGGCGCTCGATGAGCCCTACATGCGGATCGCGCTCGGGCGAATGGTGCGCAAGCGCGCCGGGTGGCTCGTGATTCTGTTTCTGGGAGAGATGCTCACCGCCACGGCGATGGGTTATTTCGAAGAAGAGATAAAACGCGCGGTAGTGCTGGCGTTGTTCGTGCCGTTGATCATATCGAGCGGCGGAAACTCAGGTTCGCAGGCTGCGACGCTGGTAATCCGCGCGCTGGCGCTGGGTGAGGTGGGCGTGCGTGACTGGTGGCGCGTGGTCCGCCGCGAGATACTGTCCGGGCTTGCGCTCGGGGCAATACTGGGATCGATAGGATTTTTGAGAATCGCGATTTGGGCGACGTTCACAAACCTCTATGGGCCGCACTGGTTTCTGGTGGCGTTGACGGTTGCGCTAGCTCTAATCGGCATCGTGTTATGGGGCACGCTCACGGGTTCGATGTTGCCGATGCTGCTGCGCCGATTGGGATTTGACCCAGCCGCTTCGTCGGCGCCCTTCGTCGCAACGTTGGTGGATGTTACCGGATTGATAATCTACTTCAGCGTCGC
The DNA here is from genome assembly GCA_035259295.1 of Blastocatellia bacterium. Lineage (GTDB taxonomy): Bacteria > Acidobacteriota > Blastocatellia > UBA7656 > UBA7656 > Onstottus_A. The sequence continues at coordinate 3,643 of DATFWM010000216.1, forward strand.
CGCATTGATCTTGAGGGGAACGCTTCTCTAAAAAGAAAAGTTCGATTACTTGCGGGAGTGGTCTCTGCTTGCGCTCTTGCCGCGAGCTTGATCGTCTTTGTGCTCAAGCTTATAAAAGTCAAGCATTACATCCGACTGTCCGCGCAGGTCGCGCTCGAGCCGGTCGAGTGCCACCCGTACGACA
>DATFWM010000217.1:0-4839 GCA_035259295.1 Blastocatellia bacterium
GCTCACCAGCCAGCGGCCCTGGAGCTTTGGCGCTCGCATGTTCGCGCGCCACGCGCCCCACTCGGGAGTAGTGAGCGGATAGTTCTTCGCCAGATAGTCGATTGACTTGTCGAGCGGATGTCGCTGGTCGGGATCAGTTGGAGGCGGCGCTCCCGGCGGCTGCGGAAAACGATAGAACCCTTGAAAAGTGACAACCGGAAACATCCCAACGTGCAAGTTTCCCAGCAGCTCCCACTCTTCTTTCGAGCGCCGCTGCGAAAGCACTCGCCCAAGGCTGTGACAAATCACACACGTGGCGCGCAGGCTTTCGTCCGGAAGCTTCTCGTCGATGACTCGCTTCTCGGCTTCATAGAAAGCGGGCTTCGCTTCCTCGGGCGCGAGGCCGTGATTGTTGCTGAGGTACTTGACGATCTGCTTGGCCTCATCGGGTGTGGTGGTCAGGCCGTTCAGCCGAATCATTCGCTTGAGGGTTTCTTGCCAGCCCTCGGGGGTCTTGCGCTCGAACGATATGCGCGTCAGGTTTCCCTTCTCGTCTTTCTTATGACACGACGAGCAGCGATCGATCACGAGTTGGCTTTTGACGGGAATCCCCTCTTCGGCGGCTTCTTTGGATTTGTCTTCAGCCGCGGGAGGCTGTTGTTGCGTCTGACCTCTGACCTCTGACGTCTGACCTCTGGTGATCGTGAACAGTAGCGGCGCTAGCAGGAACGCCGCTAAAACGATGCGCTTGACTGCTTTCATCAGCGACCTCGATTCTTCAAACAGAACGAAACGCGACCCCAAAAGGATGCACAAAAATGACGGGCACTCGAAGAGGAGCCATTCAAGCCTAACCTGAGACTCGCTCAGCAGCATGATGTTTGCGTGTACGCCGGAAGTCAAACCGGTTTTGATCGCCGCCCGCGAGTCTGCGTTAATCGCCTTCCAATATCGCTTCTGCGTCGATTGTTATATCAACAATATTGCCAACGACGATCCCACCTCTATCAAGCGTGCTGTTCCAGCTCACTCCAAAATCGCGGCGGTCGATCCTTGTCTTCGCCAGAAATCCCATACGTGTCTTCGGACCTTTGTCCGCTCCGTCCTCCCACCACGGCGTCTGCCATTGGCCGAGGCAAGTGATGTTCAATTCAACTTCGCGAGCCACGCCACGAATCGTCAGCTCGCCTCGAAGCGAGTAGTCGCGCTCTCCCAAGATTTCTACCTGATCGCCTTTGAATGTTATGTAGGGGTGATTCTCGACATCCAAGAAATCCGCGTTGCGCAGGTGATCATCGCGCTGCTGGTCTCCCGTCCAGATAGTTCGGGCATCGATCGTCGCCTCAACGGAAGAGCGGGTCGGATGTTGGGGATCGAAGGTGAGAGTGCCGCGCACGTTCTTGAAGTGACCGCGGACGTACGTGACCATCATATGCCGCACGCTGAATTCAGCGCCGGTGTGACCGGGTTCAAAAAACCATTTAGCCATTTGATGTCCTCACCTGTAGGGGCGGCTCTCCGTGGCCGCCCCTCTTTTCGAAGTGAGCTCTTTCGCAAGTAGGGGCGGCCACGGAGGGCCGCCCCTACATGTTACTTAGCATTCAGCCACGAGGTCTACTGCTTTTCGAGGATAACGGTGTCGTTAGTCGTTCCGTTTGGGTTCGACTGCTTTACGTCTATGGTCATCGTCTTTCCATCCGCCGACACGGTGATCTTGCGCCGGAAGCTGAGTCCTTCGTCATTCTTGAACTCTAGAACCAAGGACGCTCCGTCCCACACAGCCGTCGCCTTGATCTGTTCACCTTCTATCCGCAGTACACTTTCCTTTCCATCCAGAGTATAGGTAAAGCTCTCCGTTCGCTCGCCTTGATCATTCGTCAGGGTGAGCGATTCATTCAGAGTTGATCCTTGCTGATCTAACTTTATGGTAATAGCCTTTGGCCCGCCTCGCTCAAACCTGCTCCTCTCTGCGTTCATTTTCCAGGTTCCACTGACATTCGGCTTGGTTTGGGCTTCGACGTGCAGGGCCAGAGAGAGAAACGAAAAAGCGAGCACGAGAAATAATGCGACTCTTAGTGGTTTCATATCTGCTCCTTCAATCGAGACTTGGTTATGGCTTTATATCACAGCTTGCGATATCACGATACCTCATCGCGCCAAGGGCCGCCTACAAGCTTCTACTTTCCATTGAGCCAGGAATTGAAAATCGCCCTCTGCGTTTCGGCGGCTTCCTGCTTTTCTTTGATCGAATAAGTTATCGGCTCTTCCTGTCCGACTTTTACGCTGATGCCCCTTTGCTGATCTCTCCGCAAGATCGTAAATCCGACTTCTGCGCCAATTCTCTTTTCATTAAAGCGGTCGTTGAAAGTCGCCGGTTCCACTTTGTCGCCATCCATCGCCACAAGCACGTCGCCGACATCCAAGCCCGCTGCCTCCGCGGTCGAGCCGGGCGCGACGTTTGTGATCGCGATTTGACCTTGCGGCAACACCGTCGGCGGCGCGTTGAAGAAACCCGCTCCCGGTAGCGTGCTGCCCGTTGTAATCCCGATGTACGGCTTCGGACTTCCCTTCTTTTCTTCGAGCATCAAGCCCGCATGATCTAAGAATGCATTCCACGGAATCTCTTCGGTACCCGATACGTACTTCGCGAAGAACTCGCCGAAGTCTGAGTTAGACGACGCCGCCTCGCGTGTTATCAACTCGACCGCGTCTCGAAATCCGCGCTTCTCTTCAAAGCCCGGCTTCGGCAAGCCATGGTTCTTCATCAGGTAGACGAACACATCAGTCAGCGAGCGCTTGTTGCCCGTGCGATGGCGAATCTCCAAATCGAGGAGGGTCCCGATGAGCTGGCCTTTGTTGTAATAATCAATGCGATTGTTCGTTGCGTTGTCGCCTCGGTTCCAGGTGTCCCAACTAGACAGCTCGACGCTCATGACCCTGCGCCCAGGAGATGATTGAAGCGTCGCGATTTGCTGGGCCAGGTCATCATAATAATCCTTGAGCGACCACACGCCGCTTCGTTTCAACCCAATCGCCGCCCAGTAGCTTGTCATCCCTTCGGAGACATACAGATTTCGCGTGTTCTGCTCGTGAGTGTAATCGAAGGGCCCGAGTATTGCCGGGCGAATTCGCTTCACGTTCCACAGGTGAAAGTATTCGTGCGCGACGACGAACATGAATCGCTTGTAATTCGCTTCGGGCTGGTGAGTGTTGTAAGCCGAGAAGCTGATGTCGGTCGAGTTGAGGTGTTCGAGTCCTCCCGATCCCTGGCCGGGCCGCGCGCGAAGGAAGAAGACGTATTTCTTGTAGGGCAAGCCTCCCATGATCTCGGCGAAGTAGCTGACGACTGCCTTGGTATCGCTTGTGATCCTTTGCTTGTCGTAATTCCCTTTGCCGATGAAGACGATGTAATGAGGCACACCTTTGACGTCGAACTCCGTTTGCTCCCAGCTTTTGCCAAGCGCGATTGATGAGTCGATGAACGTATCGTAGCTATCCGCAACGAAGCTGTTCTTCTCTTTTCCCGGCTCCATTCCAGTTTGAACCAGCCAGTCGGGCGCCGCGTCGAGCTTTACTGAAACCGGACCGTCGAGCGGGTAAGGCCGTCTGCCGACGATGTGCATGAAAACGCTCGGACCGGTGATGTAACAAAGCTCATCGTTGTAGTTTCGGTAATAGAGCTTGTATCGGGCTGTGATCGTGCGCGCGGTTCCGCCGTAGATGCGCCAGGTTTGCCTGTCGATCTTTTCGAACTTGAGCGCGGTTCCAGTTTCGTCGGTCGCGGAGAACTCCTGAACGTTACGCCACCCGTTGTGGATGTTGTAGGAACCTGGTGACCACGCGGGCATTGCTACGTCGATCGAGGCAGCGCCGCCTCGGTTGACTTGAATCGCGACGTGAAGAAAGTGAGTCGTGGGATTCTTGTCGAGAGTCACTTCATAAGAAACCGGCCCTGCTTGCGCGAAGGCGCCGACGTGCATCGCCAACGCGATGACAAGTATCATCAACACTCGAGACGAGCGCTCACAGAGTGTTCGCATGTTTTCACCTCGGTGGTTTCTGCTGAAGCTGTTGCCTCAATTCTTCAAGCGCGCGCTGAACAAATGGCCGCGCCATCTGTTTGCGCCAGCCCATCAGGTAATCAGTGTTGTCCAGAGGCCGAGCTTTCAGATAGCAAGCTTGAGCAGCCGCTTCGATTCGTTCCTGCTCCAGCTTTTGCCCAATCAATGGTTGCTCGGCTTCGCTCACTCGAACCGGCGCAGGTGCAACGCCGCCGAGAATGAGCTTTGCGTCATGCACGATTCCATCACCGGCGATTTCCAGAGCGGCGGCGACACCGAGCACTGGAAAATCAAACGAGCCTCGACGGCGAAGCTTCTTGTAGACGGCCCGCATTCCGTTTGTCGGAGGGAGTTGAATCTCGGTTAGCAGCTCGTCCGGGCGCTTGTTCAAGTAACGAATACCATCGTCGTTGTAGAGAGCCGCGGCGTCGAGTATTCTTTCGCCATCTCGGGAAAGGAGCTTCACCTTCGCTCCGATCGCGACCATCAGCGGCACGAGATCAGAGGATTGGACTGCCCAACATTTTGGACTGGAGGGTGCCACCCAGCAGATTTCGCCGTCCTTCTTCATGCAGAAGCTGATTCCTTTGCGCCACTCGTAGTTCTGATCGTAATAATTGCATCGCGTGTCGAGCAGCAAGTTCCCGCCGATCGTTCCCATGTTGCGAAGTATAGGAGTCGATATAAGCCGCGCAGCATCGGCTACGAAGGGATACTCTCGATTGATCACGGGATGCTCGCAGATTTCGGTCAAGGAAACCGATGACCCAATACTCATTCCAATCTTCGCATCGCCGCG
>DATFWM010000218.1:0-6130 GCA_035259295.1 Blastocatellia bacterium
CGCTGCTCGAAGCGATTCGCTCGGGCAAAGTGGCGGCCGCGGCGTTAGACGTGTTCGAGCAAGAACCGGTATCGCCGGACAATGCGCTGCTTGCGCTCGATCACGTTATCGCCACTCCACACCTGGGTGCTTCCACGACCGAAGCTCAGCTTGGCGTGGCAACGATGATCGCCGAGCAGGTGCTCGACTACCTCAAGCAAGGCGCTGTGCGCGGCGCGGTTAACATGCCCGCGGTCAGCGGCGAGCTGCTGGCCGCCATCGGTCCTTACATAACGCTTGGGGAGAAGATCGGGCTGTTTCAGGGCCAGGTCTTCGGTCACGATTTGCGAGAGGTGGCGATCGAGTATGCGGGCGAGGTCACCGAGCACGACGTTAAGCCAATTACTCACGCCGTGCTTGCCGGGTTGCTCGGTCCGGTGATCGAGCGCGTTAACATGGTCAACGCGGCAATAGTGGCCGAGCAGCGGGGAATAAAGGTAAGCGAATCGCTGTCACGACGCGCGCGCGACTTCGCGAGCATGATTCGCGTGCGAGCTGTAACGGCCGATCGCGATAGCGAAGTTGCGGGCGCGCTTTTCGGTCGCCGCGATGCGCGCATCGTCTTGATCAACGGCTTTCGGCTCGAAGCAATACCAAAGGGTCACATGCTCTTCTTGTTTAATCGCGACGAACCTGGTGTGCTAGGCCGCATCGCCACGTTCATCGGAGACAACGGGGTCAACATCGGGCGCCTGTACCTGGGTCGCAAGAAGATCGGCGAGAGCGCGCTCGCGCTCATTCAAATCGACCAGCCGTTAAGCGGGGAACAGCTTTCCGGGCTCGCCACATTACCCGCTGTGATATCAGTCAAACAGGTGAAGCTGTGATGCTGTCAAAGCAACCTCGAGGTGTCTGTATCTAATACGACTGTACGCGATCAGTAACAATCCCCTACACGTCTGGAAGCCTTCACTGTTCCTCGTTATCTGACAGGCAGGAACAGTCTTTGCACTCAATTCTAGGGGGTCGGGCTAGAGCCGGTCCTCGCAACGAGTGGAGGTAAGAGTTATGTTTGAGCAAAGGACGCTATCGCACACTGCCTATCAGTGGGAGACAAAAGCGCCGGCGGCGATCGGCTATCGGGAAATTGGTTACGCTTTGTTGAGGGTTACGTTCGGCGTCAACTTCCTGATGGCCGGGATAGGCAAGTTCATTATGGGAATCGGCAACTTCGAAGCCGGATTGGAGAAACAGTTTGCCGGAAAGCTCCCGCTGATTCTTCTCAAGCCGTTCGGCTACGCGCTACCGTTTGCGGAATTGATAGTGGGAGCGCTGATCGTGTTGGGGCTGTTTAACTTGCTCGCGCTGGTGTTGTCAGGGCTTGAACTGGTTGTGCTCACCTTTGGGATCATAGTGGCCGGCGACGCTCCGACGGCCGCGCACAACACTCAATACGCGCTTGTGAACTTTGTGCTGCTGTGGTTTGCCGGTTACAACGGTTACTCAATCGATCGGCTTATTCGCGCGAGATCGTCGCAAGAGAATTTGAAAGATGAATCGTGGTGACGCGGGGTGATTCGTGACTCGTGATTCGTCACTGGCAGTCACGTGTCACGAATCACGAATCACTTCTTTTTCTTGGACAGCGCGGACCAAAGGTTATCTCGCTCCAGTCTGCGAACGATTTCAATCGCGCGAAGCAGGCTTTCTTTGGCCTCACTCCAATCAGGATGGGTCCCGGTGTCCATCGCGATTTCAACTTCGACCAGTGTCGAGTGCAGGATCTCGCGGAGCTTTGAGAGTTCAGAGTCGGCCGACGCCATATTCCTCACCCATGCGCTTTTCTTCGCGGTGAGCTTAACATCACTCCACTTGAGCTCTCAATGATTCATCAAGCTTGTTTGCAGACGTCGTCAGATAAACACCCGCGAGAATGAAAGCGCCACCGACGAAAGTTGCGAGCGGCGGATGCTGCGCAAAGAAGATAAGCGCGAGCAGGCTTGCAACGATCGGCTCGCCCAGAAACGCTACAGAGATCGCTGTTGGCCTCACGTGCTTTATGGCCCAGTTGAAAAGCGTGTGGCCAGTAACCGTGGGCACGATTGCAAGCGCTGCCAGATATCCCCACACACTCGCGCTATACGGAACAAGCCGGTTTTCCACGATCAACAGCCAGATCAAGAGAAAGAGCGAGCAGACGGCGTAGACCGGCGTAACATAGCCAAGCAAACTTATTCGCGTTCGCGCTTTTCGACCTATGATGAAGTATCCGACGACTGCCAGCGCCCCCAGCAGCGCGAGAGCGTCTCCTTTGAGCACAAATTGAACGCCGATGAGGGCGTCGCGACTAATGACTGCAATTCCTCCAAGACCAACCGCCGTCCCAATGAGGGTACGCCGTCCTGGCCGCTCGCCTAGAAAGAAGTATGAGGCGATTACTACAAAGATTGGATGGCTGTTCACCAGCACCAGCGATGTCGCGATTGGCACGTATTTGAGCGACGTCACCCACGCCCCGAAGTGAACGGCCAAACAGAATCCGCCCAGCACCAACAGCCCGAGTTGGTTGCGCGCCAGGGACTTGATCTCGCTCAGCTTGAAGGCCAGTGCCGCCGGCAACAACAAGCCGGTTGCGATCGACATTCGATAAAATGCAATCACGAGCGGCGGAATACCTAACGTTTCCAGCTTGGTGATGAATATTGAAGCGAACGACAGCGCAACGACGGCCAGGGCCATCGCCGTCACCACAATGCGGTTGTCGGGAGTGGTGCCGGTTTGTTGGTCTAGATTGACTGAAATAGTTTTGACCGAGAGTGTTCGCAGAGCGAATTACAACGGTTTAAAACTCCGGGCGATCTGATCGGTGAGATTGCGCGTGGCGTCGAGCGCCCCGCGCCGGCCTGTGAACCGCAGCACCCACAGCGTGTTCCTGTCTTGAAGATAATAATGGGTGTTGGCCATCTTACGGTTGCCCTCGGCGCTGAAGAATGATAACCGAATGCCACTGAGCGAGCCGCCTCCGAAAGGCTCGACTGATGAACCCTCAAAACCTGAGCGATATATCTTGAGATTCTCTTCTTCTTGCCTGACCTTGTCGGTGAGCGCTCCGGTGAGCGTCTCGCGGTTTATCTTGAGCAAACCTTCGCTGCGATCCCGGTAGACGAATTCGGTCTTCTGACGCCCTACCGCGTCGCTGTAAGATACCGCACGCCAATCGCCGGTCAGCGCAAGCTTGTACTGCGCTCCCGGGTCGATGAACTCCTGACCGCCTTGCGATGTGCGGGCAAACGTGCCGGCCAACAGAACCACGGCCAGAAACAACAAACCTGTGTACTTCATACTGCCTCCACTGCTATATAACGCCGGCTCCTCGCTAAATACTCAAAAAGTTTACCACAGATTGCCAACGTTCTGGGTTCGGAGTTCAGGGTTCCGAGGTTCCCGCACTCCCAATCATTCTCTCAAACCTGAACCCTGGAGTCTGAGCCCTGAACTCATCGCAATTCACCGAGCACCTTTCGCTGTTCCTGAACTAGCTGCTCGATTCCACGGCTCGCAAGCTCGGTCATCTGAGTCATCTGCTCGTGAGTGAACGGTTTGGACTCCGCGGTTCCTTGAATCTCAATGTAATGCCCCGAGCCGGTGCGCACGATGTTCATATCAACTTCGGCGCGCGAATCCTCGGCGTAATCCAGATCCAGCAATGCGTGTCCGCCGATCATCCCGACCGAAACCGCCGCCACATAATCCGTAATTGGGAGCGGCGCAGCCAGCTTGCCGTCGTTGAAGAGTTTGCGCATTGCCAGGACGAGCGCCACGAACGCGCCTGTGATCGAAGCGGTTCGCGTGCCGCCGTCGGCTTGTATCACATCGCAGTCGAGATAAATCGTGCGCTCGCCAAGTCGATTTGTTTGCACAACCGCGCGAAGTGAGCGCCCGATCAAGCGCTGTATCTCCTGCGTGCGTCCGGAGAGTTGTACACGGCCCGTCTCGCGCTGCGTTCGGGTCTCGGTTGCACGTGGCAGCATCGAATATTCGGCGGTGACCCACCCGTCTCCCTTTCCGCGCTTGAACAACGGGACGCGGTCGTCAATGGACGCGGTGCAGATCACGCGAGTGGCGCCCATCTCGATCAGCACCGAGCCTTCGGCGTAGCGAGTGAAACCCGGTGTGATCCTCACTTCTCTCATCTGATCGTCGGCGCGTCCACCGGCCCTTTTGTAGCTCATCAGACAACACCCAACGCGACGGTTTCGACCGACTCGAGCGGCCGTCCCAAAAACAATTCTGCAACCCGGCTAAAGCGGGCTGCCGAATCGGTAACGTAAAATTCCGTGATTCGTGGGGACTCGCTCGCGCGGGCGAGGCCCTCGTCTTCCACCATTCTCGCCAGCGTGTCCGCGATCGCTTCGCCCGAGTCTACGTAGCTTACCCGGTCGCCCAGCACTTGTTCAATGACCGGCCGAAGTATGGGATAGTGAGTGCAGCCGAGCACCAGTGTGTCTATCTTGGATCGGAGATCGGCCAGATATTCTTCGGCCACCTGTCGGGTCACCGAATGATCGATCCAGCCTTCTTCGGCAAGAGGAACGAACAACGGGCAGGCTCGCGATGTTATTTCGAGTCCGTTTCGGATGGCCAGCATCGCTCGTTGGTAAGCCCCGCTGGCTACCGTCGCTTCGGTTGCGACGACGCCGATGCGACCGCTGCGGGTCTGCTCAACCGCCCGACGAGCGCCGGGACGGATCACCCCGATGATAGGTATCGAGAACTTGCTTCGCAGGTAGTTGGCCGCAAGGGCCGACGCGGTATTGCACGCGACGACGATCGCTTTCACACTCTTACGCTCGATGAAGCTCGCGCACTCGAAAGCGTAGCGCTCGATGGTTGCCGGGGAGCGAACTCCGTAGGGTATGCGCGCGGTGTCGCCCAGATAGATCAGACTCTCATTTGGAAGCCGTCTCTCGATCGCCCGAAAAACGGTGAGGCCGCCGACACCTGAATCGAAAATGCCGATGGGAGATTGGGATTGCGGATTGCGGATTGCGGATTGCGAGATTCGGATTGCGGATTGCGGATTGCGGACTTCGGAAGATCGCTGTTTACTCATTTGCTTTTGATAGCCTCACAAATCCGCAATCCGCAATCCGAAATCGTCAATGTCCTTTCGGGTGTCTTACCTTACGCTCAACAAGAATCGACGAAAGCCGGTCCAGCTCTTGCTCGGCCTCCTCAAGCGTACTCTGCAAGCTGTCTGATTCGAACTCCAGCCCGGAGGATTCTTTTCCAATACTTCCTACATCCCGCTCAACGCCGCGCATTTCTTGTTCGAGCGCCTCGATCTCCGGCGTTTCCGTCATCACGACGCTGATGTGATCGCAAAGGAGCTGAACCGATGCGCGTATTCCGACCGAGCGGTCGCCCGCTTCAAGCAGCCTCACGCGCAATTGCTCAACGCGCTCAAGAAGGGCCGCGCGTACGCTTTCCAGTTCATCGAGTTCGCCGAGAAGCCTGTCGAGGCTTAGCTCTTCAGTTTCGTTTGTAAGGTCTTTCATCGAACGTTCGCCAAATAAACTTCAAGCGGACGCTCGCCGCGTTTTGACCGAAGCTAAGCGTCCGCTCCGACACCTACCAATGGAGGTGAGGAGAATCGAACTCCTGTCCGGAAGCCCTCAGCGAAAGAATCTACATACTTAGCTGCTTCCTGTTGATTCGCCCGCCTCGACCGCGGAAGCAGCGAAGCACCGCGGCGAGCTAGCCCAGATTGGTCTTACCCTCCGGCCCCCTTGAGCACGGGTCCTTCGGGGCAGCCTGCTAAAGTGACGCTTCGTCCCGGCACACAGGCGATGCCGGGGGAAGCGTGGCCACATTAAGCAGCCATTGCAAGTTCGCTATTCGCGATTGTGTTTTCCAAGCTTGATAACGCGGAGCGTGGGCCGCGGTATGCATCCTTCGCCTTGGAATGCCCCCGTCGAAACCTGGCACCCCCAAGACGAAATTAGTATAACACTCGCGCTTTGGGCCTAACAAGATTCATCAGTTCGCTGGTGCGCGTCAAGATTTTGTGCAATCCCACCCACGGCAGTGGGTGGATCATTCAGTCCAGCCTACAACGAGTGCTCCGCGAAGGCGCCAGAAATCCCACCCA
>DATFWM010000219.1:0-5418 GCA_035259295.1 Blastocatellia bacterium
TAAGCAAGGGGATGAGGTCAGCTACGCAATACCTTCCGGGGTTATCTACGGAACGGTGACGCGGCTGCTGGGCGCGGGTGAATCGGCGGCGGTGCAGATCGAGTTCGAAGACGGCCGCAAAGAAATCAAGAAGGTGAAAGATCGTGCGCTGAACGTGCTGAGACGGGCTAGCGGATTGAGCGAGGAGGAGGAGCGTCACGCCGACCGCGAACGCTTGCGCGACCCGGAGGTCCAACGCATTTTTCGTAGCGAGCAACGAAAGCGATGGTGAGTACCAGCCTTTCTTCGCCAACGCCACCATTAGCGGATCAAGTTAGTGATCAGTCTCGATAGCGGGCTCTCGTAGAAACTCAGCGGTTGAAAAACAAGCAGGTAAACGATCCGCGCAATGCCATAGACTCCAAACGCGATTGCGAACGCGCGCACAAGATTGAAACGACCTGTGATTCGATCGAATGACTTAGGCAAACTCGAGCCATTCAACAGCACACTAGCGGATCGCATCCACAACAAGATCAAAAACACGAACAGAATTGGCCCCATCAAATTCCACGAGAAAGCATCTGCGACCCCGCCTTTGGCCAACGCGCAAAAGGAGTGTGTGAGACCACATCCGGGGCACGGCAACCCGGTGAAGTTCTTGAACGCGCAAATCGAAAAGTAATTGCCAGTCGGCGGCTTGAACAGCACGCTCGTCAAGAAAATTACCGAGAGTCCCACGAGCGTGAACAGGGCAAGTTTCTTCGATGGCGGTGGCAGGTCGGACTCAAACCCACCGACGATTCCTTCTCGGATTGTTGAGTTGACCTGCATTCGAAAAATACTTCGCCACGAAGACTCAAAGGCACGAAGTCGCACAAACCTTCGCGTTCCTTCGTAACTTGGAGTCTTAGTGGCGGCCTTTTCTACACGAAGTCTTCAATCAACCTCACGAACTGGCGGCGGTATTCTAACATAGGCAGGAATCCGCAGTCTCGCAGGGTGGCCAACTTGCCCTCTTTGGAAAGCGAAAAAAGCCGGCGCGCTTCAGCCGCGCCCTTCTTGTCCCTCTCGCCACAAATAAACAGAATCGGGAGCTTAGCGCGCTTGATCATGTCGTCGAGAATCGCTGTTGATTCGCTCACTGACAAAGCAGTCTCGTACGCGGCGCGTGGGCTCAGGTTAGCGAAGTCGTCGAAGAGTCGATCGCGATAAGGCTGAGGCGCTCGGCTGAATCGCCTCGCGACCAAGTTTCGCAACAGCGGGTAGGCGGCAAGCTCCCGCAATGCCAGCGAAGCAGGTGTGAGCACCGCCAGGCCCTTCACGTCATCTGGCGACATCGGCGAGCGTGGGCTTACCACGATCAGCGAGCGCATGTCCTGGGGATGGCGGCTGGCGTTTGCCGCGGCGATAAGCGAGCCCATCTCGTGTCCAATGAACACAGCGTCGAAGATTCCGGCTGCTTCGATGACAGAATGCAAATCTTCGGCGTGATCTTCAATCGTGAAGCTCGCGTCGATCCAACAAGGTTGTGAGCGGGCAACTCCTTGCGAATCGTAAATCAAACATCGATACGCGCGCTTCAGAGCCGAGACCGCCGGTCGCCAGCACTCACACGACATCGCCCACCCACTCACAAAGACGAGAGGCTTACCGTTGCCGTGGACTTCGTAATAGAGTGGACCGTGATTAGTTTCTAACAACATAACGCGTGTAGGGGCGGCCCTCTGTGGCCGCCCCTCTCTGGGCAAGCGCTCGCGAACTGGGGCGGCCACAGAGGGCCACCCCTACATGTGTGCCGCCTCTATCGCTATTCCCTTCTTGTCTGCAAGGGTGATCAAGTCTTCCTTGTCAAACAGAAGCGTCTTTCCCGCGGTAATGTGAATCGCAGTAGCTCCGGCGTGGCTCATTGTCTCAATAGTTGCGATCCCGATTACCGGAACGTCAAACCGCATATCCTGATTGGGCTTGGCTACCTTCACTACGACGAAAGGTTTTCCGCGTGTCACTTCCCCCGCGCGAGCGATCACCGCGTCCGTGCCCTCCATTGCTTCGATCGCCACGACTGCGCGGTCCTTCACCGCGATCGTTTGGCCGAGATCGAGCCGAGCAATTTCGCGCGCCACTCCGAGGCCGCAATCGATGTCAGCCCGTTCTTCTTTCGTTGGGTCGCGTCGCGTCAACACGCCTTCAGGCGTAAGCAGCGGCTCGAGAAAGGTGGTCGAGTCGACAACCTCTATCCCCTCGCGCGCAAGCTCGTCAGCCACTGCGCCGATCAGGCTGTCAGTATTCTTCTCAGGGAGGCGAGCAAGCAATCGGACCATCCGAAGATCCGGCAGCGCGTTCAGCCGGAATATCTGATTGTGTTTCACCTGCCCGGCCATTATCGCGTGAGTTACTCCTTCGCGCTTGAAGAAGCGAATCAAGCGGCTGAGCTGGCCAACGCCTATCCACTCGACGGTGTTTCCTTGGTTTTCTATTTCCGGAGCGGTCTCTTCTTTGATGGCCGCGACAACCATCTCGACGCCGCGTTCTCGCGCGCCCTCGAGTGCCAGGAATGGGAAACGCCCGTTGCCTGCTATCAGCCCGTACTTCATGATGGGAGTTTGGGGTTGGGAGTTGGGGATTGGAATGGGAACTAACCCCCATCCCCCAACTCCCAGCCCCCAACCTAGAATTCCACCCAAGTGCCAGCCTGCGACCCTTGCGCCTTTCGATATAGGTAATCCGCCGACGCGAGATCTTCGATCGCCAGACCTAACGACTTGAACAGCGTGATCTCGTCGGGCGAAGTGCGACCGGGATGATTACCGATTAACAGTTCGCCGATCTCTGCCTTGATGTGATCCGACTTGATCGCTCCTTCGCGCAGGGCGAACAAATAATCTCCACCCTCGTTGATTGTCGATTCGCGTCGATCGACAAAAAGACTCGCAGCAGCCATAGTCGCGCTGTCAACTTCGCGAGTCTTTGGGATGCTCGATCCGACTACGTTCAAGTGCGCCCCGGGAGAAATCCATTCGCGCTCCAAGATCGGTTCACGAGCAGTGGTTGCTGTGACAATTAAGTCCGCCCCCCGGACCGCAGCTTCGATGTTAGCGACCGCCTCGATCGGAAACGGATAACGCTGGCTGAATTCGTCAGCAAATCTTTGAGCGTGTTCCAATGTCCGACTTGCGACTCTCGCACGCTTGATCGGTCGCGCGCAAGCCATTGCCTCGATGTGCGCGCGAGCTTGCACGCCTGAGCCTATGATCGCGAGCTCGCCGGCATCTTCCCGAGCGAGGAGCTTCGTCGCGACGCCGGACACTGCCGCCGTGCGAATCGCTGTTATCGCCGAAGCGTTCATCAGCGCCAACAACTGTCCGGTTTCGGCACTGAACAGCATCACGCTTCCCTGGTGTGGGTCCAATCCCTTCGCAGGGTTCTCAGGAAAAACGCATACCACTTTCACGCCGTAAGCCGCGTGTTCGCCTGAGCGATACGACGGCATCAACGCCATGTCGCCGTCTGCGTCGGGAGGCATGATCACCATTCGTAATGGCAGATACACCTCTCCTTTGGCGAGCTGCTCCAGAGCTTCAGCCATCACAGTGATGCACTCACGAATAGGAAGAAGCTCTTCCACTTCGGCTTGCTTTAGGATCAGGATCTTCATCACTTTGTCACTCCCCGCTTCGAGGTTTCAATGAACTCAATCAGGTAATCTATCTCCGGCCAGCCGCTCAGCTCTCGCTTGATCGCTTCAACTGCCTGGCTCGTGTTCAGCTTCGAGGCGAGCAGAAGCCGAAACGCATGAGTGATGCGGCGTATCTCGTCGCCGCTGAATCCTCGGCGTTTAAGTCCCAGCGTGTTTTGACCGTAACACTTCGCGTGATTGCCGACCGTACGGGCGTAGGGTAGCGCGTCTTTCACAACTGCTGAGTACGCTCCAATGAACGCGTGTCGTCCAACTCGACAGAACTGATGCACGCCGGAGTAGGCGCCGAGCGTCGCGTGATCTTCGACATTGACGTGACCGGCAAGCGTAGCGCCGTTTGCGAAGATCACGTGGTTGCCAATCCGGCAGTCGTGCGCGACGTGAGCTTGAGCCATAAAGAGATTGTCTGAACCGATCTCGGTCAGGTTGCCGCCGCCTTCCGTGCCTCGATGCAAGGTAGTGAACTCGCGAAACGTGTTGCGCTCTCCCGCGCGCAGCCAACTCCGTTCGCCACGATACTTCATATCGTGTGGGATTTGCCCGGCGGATGCGAATGGAAAAAAAATCGATCCGCTGCCGAACTCGGCTGGACCTTCTATCACACAGTGGCTCGCCACTCGAACGTCGTCGCGCAAGATCACGTCGTCGCCGATGATCGAATAAGGCCCGACTGAAACGTTGCGCCCCAATTCCGCCTTCGCGCTGATGATGGCTGTTGGATGAATCGACAATTCGGGGCGTTCTCCTAAGACTTGTCGACGGGAGAGAAGGCGGCGTTGTTGTTTTGATCGGCGCGCTCGACGATGTTGCGGTCAACCAGCGAGGATGAGATTTCAGCTTCTGCCACAAGCTGACCATCAACGTAAGCCTCACCGCGCAACCGTATGTAACGCGGACGGAGCTTCAGAACTGTAAGCTCGAGCCGCAACTGATCGCCGGGCAAGACCGGGCGGCGGAACTTTGCCCCGTCAATTCCGGTGAAGAACACAAGTTTCGATTCGCGGTCGGGCAAGCTCGCAAGCATTACAACGCCGGCCGTCTGCGCCATCGCCTCGACTATCAACACACCGGGCATGACCGGCGCGCCGGGAAAGTGCCCGGCGAAAAACGGTTCGTTGAGGGTCACGTTCTTGATTCCGACGACGCGTTTGTTGGGTTCGTATTCGATGATCCGATCGACCAGCAAGAACGGATAGCGGTGAGGCAGGATCGCTTGGATTTGAGTTATGTCCAGTAGTGTTTCCATGGCTGCGCGTAATAGTTAGGGTCTACGCCGCACAGATCGTGACAAGGCACGGTGTTGCTCGACGTACGTTACGGCACCGAGTAGTGATACAGAAATTCGCTTGGATAACAGCTCGGCAACCCTCGAATTGACACTAGCGGCACTTGCTGTGTCCGGCAAATTAACGAAGATCACTCCTGCCGTGAAACTGCTGGGCCACACCTTCTCGAATGTTAAGCGGCGGTGGCGGGTGATTATTATCGCATCGGAAGCAGCCACTTTAGCAAGAATTTCATCATCGTCTCGCCCACGCAGTCCGATGTCACGAACATCTTGAACGACGAATCCGAGGGCTGCAATGTGCGACTTCAACGATCGTGGCATGTTTTCGTCAACCAGGAAGTTCACTCATCAGGCCCCGACCAAAGGTACGGCATCAGTCTTGGTCACGAGATCGGCAGCATAAGCGAGAGCTGCTTCGACGTCTTCTCTCGAAAGTTGGTACTCCTTCATT
>DATFWM010000220.1:0-3553 GCA_035259295.1 Blastocatellia bacterium
CGATCGCGGCGTCGGGATTGCCGGCGCAAGCGGGCTTTGATGCGCTGAACAAACGGTTCAGTTTCACGCCGAGTCAGGACCAGAAAGATCGATCATTCGTTGTAACCTTCACCGCCACGGATTGTGCCGGCAAGACTGCAACTGCCACTGTGACCATAATAGTGATCTCTCCGGAAGTTTCAGGAATCAGGGCAGGGCGGATTTGCGTTCCTGTAACGAAGGTCTTCTTCGACACAGCTCCGGTAGACGGCAGTTGTGGGTTTATCACCGTTTCTTTAACGAACGCCGGGGCGGGGACATTGCGGATCACGTCCCTGGCGTTGGCCGACGGAACGCACTTCCGTGTTGAAGCACCTGGAACCGTTCCAATGGTGCTCCAATCCGCGGGCGTAATGGAAATTAAGATTATGTTCCAGCCCAAGAGCCGAGGTACGTTGTTTGATACCTTGACGATCAACACAGACGACCCGAATCAGCCATCGATAACGATTGTCTTGAAAGGGAAGGGCAGTCAATAACCCCACGCGGGGCCTGGGAAGTTGAGATCTGGTTTTCGACCCGCAACCAACTTCCCAGGTCCACCTTTTATGTCAATGAAACTCTAATCTTGCGTGCGGCAGTTCATCGACCCTTCCAACACGGATTGCGTTTCTCTAGAAAGGCGCCCATCCCTTCCTGAGCATCCTCAGCCATTGCGTTTAAGCTCATCACCTCCTTTGCGTACGCATAAGCCTTAGGCTGATCCAAGTCGATCTGTGTGTAGAAGGCTTGCTTGCCAACGGTTACGGTGAGGGAACTCGCTTCCGCGATCCGCCGGGCCAACGCGTAACTCTCTTCTCGAAGTTTTTCAGCGGGAACCACATGATTCACAAGGCCCCACTCCAGGGCCGTCGGCGCATCAATAGGTGTTCCGGTAAGTAGCATCTCAAGCGACCGCTTGCGACCAATCGCGCGGGTGAGCGCAACCATTGGTGTCGTGCAGAACAATCCTATTCGCACACCTGGCGTTGCGAAATGACTCTGGTCGGAGGCGATCGCAAGATCGCAGGTGGCAACCAACTGACAGCCGGCGGCAGTCGCGATTCCTTGGACTTCGGCGATCACGGGCTGAGGAATGCTCTGCACAGTTGTCATCAACTCGGCGCACACGTCAAACACGTGACGATAATCCCCAATCTGACGATTGATCAGCTCGCTTAAGTCGTGGCCCGCTGAGAACGCCGCCCCGTTTGCGGCCAGAATGATCGCGCGAATCTCGGGCTCTTGGGCGCACGCGCGGAAACAATCGATTAGCTCATCCATCAAGGCGAGCGATAGCGCATTGCGACGATCCGGTCGATTCATCGTAACGATCGCGATCGGCGCATCTGCTTCGACCAGCAAGTATTCGTAAGATTTCATAATGCCTCCGAAAGATCACAAGATCGACGTAGTTCGAATCTCTGCTAATGTTCAGCACCGATGTACTTCTTCTCTCCCGCCTCAACCCGTATCGGCAGACGATTCTGCTTTGGCGGCAAAGGGCACGTCGCGAACTTCGTGAACGCGCAAGGTGGGTTGTAGGCTCGGTTGAAATCGACGATAACTTTGCCGTCAGCGCCCGGCGGATCTGCGTAAAGATAACGCCCCGCTCCATAAGTGTCCTTCCCGTTGGTCTGATCGGCAAAGATAATGAACAGTTGCTTCGAGCCTTTTTCCAGGACCGGATCCAGTCGAAGCGTCTTACCGTTCGCCTCGAAAATCAGCGCGCCCGGCGAGGCCATCTCATCGATCATACCCAGCACGTTTGCGATTGAAACGAACTTCACAGGATCGTATGGCTCATACTTGGCTTGGATTCTCCATTTCAAATCAACGCGATAATAATCCAGACCTGCAAAGTGGGAGCGCGCCGCATTATTCTTGTCCTTCACTCGTAAGCCGAGCCTCTCACCGCGCTTTATGACAAAGAAGGTAAGCGAACCAAGCCTTAACACTGTTGGTTTGCCGTCTGCGTCCGAGTCTAGCACAAGCTTGCTCACAGGCTTGCCGTCCCTTGTGATACCAGAGCCGCGACTTGCTTCAAGCTGCGCGATTCCATTGTCGAGCCACAGGACACCCGCGAACTTGGGCGCTCTCTCTTTCGGCAAGACTATATCGTTGGACAGGCTGCTGCCGATTGTGTTCTTGCCATTCTTCAGCCAAAAGAGTCCCACGAGCGTTGTCCACCCGTCCTCTCCGTTGATTTCTTTCAGGCGTTCCGCGCGCCACTTCGCGATCTGTTCGTCGTATGAAGGATCGTCTGAGATTTGAATCGCTGGATTCGCAAAGGCGGCGGCGAGAAAAATAGTTATCAGTCCCAGGGTTGTTAGCATCTTCGCAGTCATCGCATAGATCCCGTACGAATTTGTGGCCTTGAGCTCAGACTGATGATACTACACAGACGAAGGCGCCTAAAACTGGAGTGTCGGAACTGGTCAAACGACAGCGAAGGGGGAGCCTAACACCGATGCGGTTCTTCTGAGGTGTTACTTCAATTGGCGGACTTCCGCAGGAAAGCGGGGGTGCTGAAATCCGGTGGGGCATTTGGGGCATCACTGCCGGAGCCGCCGTTGCCGGCCCGCGCCGTCAAAAACGAAGGCGCATCACTTGGTTCCGCGTTGTTTGCTACGGCCGCGAAGTTAGTTGCGATCACCGTGATTTTCATTGCGCCGCTGAGTCGTTCGTCGACGACCGCGCCGAAAATTATGTTTGCTTCGGGATCGGCAGAGTCGTGGATCACATCCATGGCTTCGCTGATCTCGATTAGAGTCACGTCAGGACTGCCGGTCACGTTTACCAGTAGAGCTTTAGCGCCTTGAATTGAAGCCTCTTCCAACAAAGGGCTTGACGTAGCTCGTTGCACCGCCTCGGTTGCGCGGTTCTCACCTGATGCTTGTCCGGTTCCCATCAAGGCGACGCCTTTGCCTTTCATTACGGTTTCGACGTCCGCGAAGTCTACGTTGATCAGACCTGGGAGAGTGACGATATCGGAAATGCCTCTCACTGCCTGACGCAAAACACCATCGGCAAGGCCAAAAGCTTCGAGGAAGGGAATAGCCCTTGTGACTGACTGCAACAGCCGCTCGTTAGGGATGGTGATGACGCTATCGACGCAACCCCACAACTCGGCAAGAGCGTATTCGGCGTACCTCTCTCGTTGACGGCCCTCAAACAGAAATGGCTTAGTGACAATGCCGACGGTCAATGCGCCCAACTCAGTTGCGAGACTGCCGATGATAGGTGCCGCTCCAGTTCCGGTGCCTCCGCCTAGCCCAGCAGTCACAAAAATCATGTCAGCGCCTTCGAGGGCTTCCACGAGCTTGTCCGTATCCTCAAGCGCAGCCCGCTTACCGATCTCAGGGTCTCCGCCTGCTCCCAGTCCGCGAGTCAATTCCTCGCCGAGCTGAATCTTGACGGCGGCACGCGAGTGCCTCAGCGCCTGAAGATCCGTATTTGCAGCGAAGAATTCTACCCCTTCCATGCCGTCATCAATCATGCGATTAACGGCGTTGCCTCCGGCGCCACCGACGCC
>DATFWM010000221.1:0-4922 GCA_035259295.1 Blastocatellia bacterium
CTACTTCAATAACCTTGTCGTCGAGACGCACCAGGTCATCGCGCTCCAGTTCTCTCAACCGCGCAAGTTCGGCTGCGAAGTGCTCGTCGAAGTTAATTCCAAATTCACGCTCGACGTCCGATTTCACGAGCACTGTGTGGCAGAGTATCCGATTGATCGCAGAGCGCCGCAGCTTATCTTCCGCGCTTACACGCACGCCTCGCATCGTTGGCCACCGCCCATCCGCGATTGATTGATAGTAGCGCGGCAGGTCGCGCCAGTTTTGAGCGTATACCTCTTCAAGCCCGCTGATCGAGCTAACTCCCATCGCATATAAATCGCAACCGGCTTTAGTCGTGTAGCCCTGAAAGTTGCGATGCAAAGTCCGCTCGTCCTGGGCGCGAGCTATCTCGTCTTCGGGCCGCGCAAAGTGATCGAGTCCGATGTAGCGATAACCTGCATCGGTGAGCATCTGGATCGCGCAGCTGAAGATGCGAAACTTCTCGAACCCTTCGGGCAAGAATCGCGCGAAGCTTCCTTGCTGCTTCTTCATCCACGGCACGTGAGCGTAGCTGAACACCGCGATGCGATCCGGATTCATCGCGATTATCTTTTCGACCGTCTCGCTGAAGCTCTCGCCGGTTTGATGCGGAAGTCCGTAGATCAAGTCGATGTTGATGCTCTCGAATCCGATCTCGCGACAGTACTCGAATAAGCGCCTGGTTTCCTCGTAAGGCTGAACTCGATGGACAGTCTTCTGCACAAACGGATCGAAGTCCTGAATGCCCATGCTGATGCGGTTGAAGCCCAGACGACGAAGGACGCGGCAATGCTCTTCAGTTGTCACGCGTGGATCGATCTCGATGCTGACCTCGGCCGTCTGAGAAAAAGAGAAGCGCGCCGCGATGTAAGAATAAAGACCTTCGATCTGTTCGGGCGAAAGATAAGTCGGCGTGCCTCCGCCCCAGTGCAACTGCTCGACCTTGCGACTGCGATCGACCTCGGCACTGACCCAATCTATCTCTCGCTTCAGATGAGCGAGATAGGGAAGGGCCACCTCGTGACGCTTATTTATGACTACGTTGCAGGCGCAATAAAGGCACAGCGACTCGCAAAACGGAATATGAAAATAGAGTGACAGGGGCGCGCGATTTGGTTTGGAGTTCGCTTCCTTGAAAGCTTCGCGCAGTTGCCGTTCGCCGAAGCTATCATCCCACTCAGGAGCGGTGGGGTAGCTCGTGTAACGCGGCCCGGGCCGGTTGTACTTGTCCAGGAGTCCCTTCGTAACGGCTACGCGTTCGCCATCGACCGTCACTTCCAGCACTTCATCCGTTAGAGAACAGACCATAATCAACACCCAATTACTATCGTCGCGAACTAGGCACGAGAGCCAACGTCTGTATCGCTCAGCTTTGTCGATGAGCTCGAAACTGACGCCAGTGAATAGAGGTAGAGAAGCGTCCCGGCCGCCAACAGAAAAGCACCTGGAACCAGGAAGAAGGTGAATGCGGTCGGATGAGACCACAATAGACTGACCAATTCGATGACCAGTCCCAGAAGTACCAGCGTACCCGAGGTTCGCACGCGGCGCTGCATCTTTGTTGTGATCACTCGTCGCCTCCCTCACTCAGTCTTGGTCTTGTTACCTTCAGACCAGAACTTCGCATCTTTCAGACCGCCGACATTGTGGGTCACTTCGTGGCATCCAGTCGACAAGCACGAAAGCTTGTTTGATTTGATCGAGTCGAGTCTGCCTTGCTCCAAATTATGAGTGGCACCTTCCTCAAAATTCCTCGCGCCGCCGTGGCAATGCAGGCACTCTCGATTGTTATAGGCGTTGTAAAGCTCGATCTTCTCCGGGACCTTCCCGAGATACTGAACGTAGAGGTGCCGAAGGCCGCGCAGCTTCGACTTGAAGTCGCCGTACATCGTGTAGTCGGTATGGCAGGTATAGCAGGCCTTATCGCGGGGAACGCGATTGTTTTGAAAATGAGCTGCAGGCACGTAGGCCGAGTCGTCGACAAAGAGGCTCTCGCCGTAATTCTGCATCAAATGACACGAGGTGCAGAATTCGGTCTTCTTTGATCTCTCCATATGCTCGCTAACACCCATCGAGCCAGCAAGCGCCGGAAAGATGAAAATGGATAAGAAGGCGAGAATCTTACCTGCACGGCTCACGGTTATTGAGGGTCTCAAGACCACAAACGCGGCAAGAACCACGCCAACAGCGAGGATCAAAATCAATATGGTTGTTGGGCTCAGCATGAGCGCTCTCCTTCGCTGGAATCGCTGCATACAAGTAGGAAAGTCAGCCACCCAACCTTCCGCTACCTGCCTCCAAGCTTTCTTGTGTAGGCGACGAGCGCTTTACACGTGTCGGCCCCGAGCGTCTTTTCGTAACCAGGCATCTTACCCTTACCCTTGACAATGATGCTGAAGAGCTGATCGTCCGATTGGGACTGCACTTCTGCCGAACGAAGATCGCGTACTTTCATCGATTTGCCGGCCGCCGTGTTTCCACTACCGTCAACGCCATGGCACGCCGCGCACTTGGCCTTGAAGGTTGCGGCACCATCTGGCGCGAGAGTAGCCGCCGCTTGCGTGCTACTTTGGAGCGGCGTTGCCAGTACCACAAGCAACAGTGTCATCGCTGTAACCACTACGATCTTGACTTCTTTTGTCGAGAAATTCATTTTTTCCATTCCATCCTCCATCGAAATAATTCGAACGCTGGTTAGCACGCCTCCCCGCCTGAGAAGGCAATAACCATTCCGCCGCAGAATCGCTGTAAACCGAGCTCAGTCAAGGCGTTTCAGGCGACGAAGTCGAGTAAATTCTCGCAGCTTTGCGAGGAATTTCGCAGACCCGCTTTCTATGAGTGCGACCGCTGGGACACAAAATGTGGCTCTCCTCGTAGACCGGGGAGAGCCACGCGATCAACGGGAAGGAGGAAAATGCTAACGTCCTCCGATTCACTCACTTCTGAACCCGAGCCTCTAGCTGCTTCCACAGTTTCAGGTACTGAGCAGCGCTGTTGAGTCTCTTGGTCGACTTGTCCGGGACCCACATCGTTCTGTGCTGCTCCTTCAGATACGGAATGAAGGCTTGTGTCGCTTCCACGCTGAAGCCCGGATGACAGTGAGTGACAGACCCTTCCACGCCGCAAGAATATGGCAGGTTCTTGGCGACCTTGAAGTCATGCGCGCGCTTCTCTGCTTCGGAGCCAACGATCTGGCCGGTGACCGCCATGTGACAGTCGATGCAGCGGACACCCGCAACGTACATCAAGTCGAACGCCGCATTGCCTTCATTGTGACGGTTCGAATGACAGTTCAAGCAAAGCAGGTCTTCCTGTCCCTCCTTGATAACGTCATAGGCCTCGGGCTTGGTCCTGTCCATTCCCCACTTGTAGATGCCAAGCCTCCGACCGAGCACCACCGCGGCAGTGTGAGAGGGATGGCAAGAGGCGCAGGTGACGCTCTCGACAACGCCGTCCGGAATCGGCCTGTTGGCGCCCACCAGGAACTGCGCCGCGGGATCTGCCTGAAGCGGCGAATGGCATTTCGCGCAGTAGGTGTTCTGTGTGGATTTAAAGTTCGACTGCGAGTGCACAGAAGCTCGCCAGCCGCCGCCGGTGAACTTGAACGCATTCGAAGCGGTGTCAAAGACCATGCCTACTGCTTCTGGCATGTGGTCGCCCTTTTCTCCATAAACGAAATGGCAGTTTACGCAACCGTTCGACTCCGAATAGTTGTAGTCGGGCCTGCCAAGCGGCGCGGCGGTTGGATTGGCAGCGGGGCTCACTGATTGAGCTGGAGTTGCTTGATTGAGAGCTAGAAGGCATTCGGCAAAGAGAGCTACAAGAAACAACTGGATGAATTTTCTCGGCATAAGTGCCACCTCCTTTACTAATTCACCCCTGCAGGACGTGGCCAGTTGGTTTCGTTTTGTCTCCCTCTGGTTCGCATATCCCCTCCCGCAGGGGATAAGTTCTGAGTTCAAGCTTTAGCTTGCGTTCAGACTTCAAGCCTCAGCTTGCGTCAGCCAGCCTAAAGGCTGAAGCGAAAACGCAGCCTCAAGGCTGAACTCTGAGCTAGCTCAAACTGGTTATTGCTCGGGCCGAGCTGGCGGGGTCAGCCGGCCACTCTACTCGCTAACGTTCGCCCTCATGATGCCGTTAGCCTGTAGCTCACACTATCAACTCATTAAATGTTCGCGCAGTACCGCGAGCGGTAGCGGAGCTGGCCCCACGCTCGCGGCACTGGTTGCCGGCACTCCTACTCACGCCTCCCGAAGTAAATCCTCAGCGACGTGTATGGCAAGTGCGCGTGATAAAACTGTCTATTGACGAACTGCTCGTTGTAGTCGAAGTACTGATACCCCGCGATCCAGTCAACGTTCCTGTGCAGGCTGACGACCAGCTTCGCCTCAGGCGATTGGAATTCGTAAGGGAATGACCCGATCAACAACGTGGCGGTCGAAAGGCGATCGCCCTGACCAAGGTCCTTATGAAAACGATATCCAGCAAACAGTCTCGCGCGGGAATGTAGCTGGACATAGCCGTTGACGAAGAAGAAGTTGTCTCTCAAGAAGTACCGGCTCTGGCCGAAGGTCTTAACGCCGGCCAGGAAGAAGATGATGTCGGCGTCGCTGGTCACGCCCGCGTACGTGTAACCGCCGCTGGCAGACCACTTCTCATTCGGACTCCAGTCTACGGAGCCCGTGAAGGTGCGAGCCTTGGTGTTAACGCCGAAAGTCTTGTTGTCTTCGGTCACCGAGGGATTCGTGTTGTCCTTGGTGATGACCGAAGCATTGAACGACAACGTCCTGTTGGGGCGAAGAATGCTTCGCGCGCGAACGTTCGTGACGTCATAGTTGGCCACGCGCGTGAAGACGTTGTCGCTGCCGCCTTTCTCGAGATCAAAATAGAGCGACCAGATCTT
>DATFWM010000222.1:0-2074 GCA_035259295.1 Blastocatellia bacterium
ATGTGCATTCCGGGAGTCGCCCGCTTGATCGCGCGAAGCAAGTCTCGATAGTAATAAGGGTCAAGGTCGCGCGGCAGCCCGCCCTGCACGCAAACCTCGCGCGCGCCCCGATCCCACGCTTCAATAGACCGTCGCTGAATCTCATCGAACGAGTGAAAGTATGCATCCGATTGGCGAGGTGCGCGGCTGAAGGCGCAGAAGCGACAGCCCACGAAGCAGACATTTGTGAAATTGATGTTGCGGTTGACAACGTAGGTGATCACGTCGCCTACGCGCTCGCTACGAACGCGATCAGCCGCCAACACGAGTGCTTCAAGCTCCAGATCGTTTGTGCCAGCAAGACACATCGCCTCTTCAAAGCCGAGCTCCTGCCCGGTCAGCGCTCGCTCCAATACGCGCGCGACTGCTGGATCGATGCTAGTCAACAGGCGATCCAGCCTGCGTGACTCATTCCAGTGGATGGCATCGAGAACACTCATCTCAGTATTCCCAGGAGAACGCGTCTTCGACCTTCAATCGGATGTAAACCGAACCCGGATCATCTACCTCACCCCAAATCTCGACATGCCTTGGATGATCAGCCGAACCGAAATATTTCTCTCCGAACAGACGGTAAAGCCTTGCGCGCAGTTTCTTATCTGTTACCGCCTCGGCCTTGCCAAACATCGATGAGCCTTTGTACTTGCCCTTCTTTCCACCGTCGATGACCCATGCGACGCGAGGATCTCGTTGCATAGCTTTCCACTTTGGGCTGCTCGCCCCGGTGCCGATGTAGTGCGTGTTAGCAGTGGTTACGAACCACACCGGGACGACACGCGGGCGGCTGCTCTGGTCCAGATAGGCAAGCCGCAGAAGTTCCTGCTGCTCAGAAAACTGCTTCAACGTTCTGGTGAGTCTTTTCATCGTTAGCTTGAATCTAGCACTTCTTCCGGCGCATAGCCATTCGGGGAACTTCAAGCAAGCTCGTCGAAAGTTTGTATGGCGGTGTAGTTCTGCGGCGCAGTAGGAGGTTCATTCCCGGGCCGGGAGCACAAGACGACTTCAAATCCTGCAGTCGCTGCGGCGTCTAGCTCGGCCGCTACGTCGGATACAAAGAGAATCTCAGAGGGCAAACGTCCAAGCTTGTCGGCGATAGCTCGGTAACTCGTGGCATCCTTCTTCGAACCGATGTTCGTGTCGAAGTAGCCATCAATAAATGTGGTGAGATCACCTGCTTCGGTATTCGAGAAAAGCAGCTTCTGTGCGAGCACGCTGCCCGAGGAATAAATGCAAATCTGTTTTCCTCGGTTCTGCCATCTACTGAACGCTCGCGGGACATCTTCGAACACCTGGCCGCGCAACTGACCGGTTCTGTATCCCTCCTCCCAGATCTTTCCCTGAAGCGATTTCAGCGGCGTCGACTTGCGATCGCGATCCATCAGCCAGTGGACGTACGCGACGATTTCATCCGCCGAGATCCGCTCAACCGGTCCGTTGAGCAAAGGTGGGTCGAGGCGGTTGCGAGCATCCGCGGCATTCTCTTCCAGCAGTCCCGCCACATCAGTGTGCACATCAGGTGATGACAGGTGCTCGGCGAGATAATTCCAGACGTGCGAACGGGCGTAAGGGAACAGCATTTCGTAAACGAAATCGATGGGCGTGGTCGTGCCTTCGATGTCGAGGAGAATCGACTTGATCACGTTTCTGCCCGGTCTCGTCGTCCCGCAAGGATAACCTCGCGCCCGGCCAGGTAGAGCAAGATCATCATCACGACGAAGGGAATCAACGACAGCAAGTCTGCGTTCACGCTGGCGTAAAAAGGATTATGAGCGCCCGCCCAGTCTTCGACCGTTTTGTTGAACTCCGCAAGGCTCGGAAGCCCCTGAAGAAACGCAATGATGATCCCAGCCAGCGCCGCGCCTGCGATGTAACCCGACGCCATCAACACGCCTGGACTTTTGTCGCCTTCGGCATTGAGTTGTTCTTCAGTAAGGTGCTGGCCTCTGAACTTCGTAACGCGCAAGTAACGATCGACCAGCCAGCGAATCATTCCGCCGATGAAGATCGGACTCGACGACGATAGCGGCAGGGACAC
>DATFWM010000223.1:0-7810 GCA_035259295.1 Blastocatellia bacterium
TTCCGCCAGCAAGTGTTCGATAGGCGATGCGATGCATCATGCGATCGGCGAGCGCGTCCAGGAAGCCGCTCGACGCGGCTGGTGGCGGTTGCTCTACCAGATTTCGCGAGGCGGGTTGGCTGGCGTCAAAGGTCGCCAAGAGTAAGTCTGGCTTCTGTGTGAACGTGGAATTCGACGGATTGGCAAAGTCGGGGTGAAACTCGAACATCCGCAGCGCATCGTTCGGGTCGCCGAACGCGGTCGCCCGGAATTCCATGAACAGGTTAGGCGTGCCAGCCGGCGGCGGCACAACGCCGTCGATGTCGGTCGGAAGCTCGCCGCTCAGCGTAGGATCAATCTTGAACTCATCGAAGTATACGTAGGTTGCTGTTGGATCGCCTTGAAGCATTTTGTTGCGATCGAAGGCGAACGCGCCGCCGCCTAGGAACTGCGTGCCCGCTTGATTGAACTGATTGGTCGTCATGTAGTAGGCGTCGGGCCACACAGCGTAATGCGGATAGTCGTGAAACTTGGTATTAGGCATTACGAAGTCGTACAAGTAGTACTGGCCGGTCGGGTCGCCGGTCTTTGAGACCGCAACCAGCTGATGCATATTGGGATTGAATACAAGGCAGAACTGACAAATCAACCAGCGATCAGCCAGCGGATCATAAAGCACCATTGGATCGCCGTCGTTCCGGGTCCCGCAGGGCGAGCCGAGCGGAGCGAACAGGCTGCTGAACTTGGCTGCCGGCGTAAGCGGCGCGCCGCTCTTGTTGAACACGCGAAACGTGAGGTTGACCGTCTGAACGATGTGGTTTGGGCCGACATCTATGTTGTCGTCTGACGGCAGCACTCCGGATCCAAACAGCGCGACGTTATCGCTGTTTGCTAGCCCGTCGAACGTGGTTGAGGGCGCCGGAATGTTCGCTGATAAAAACTCCCCGCTCTGCAGTGCGTCGTCGAACGTGCGGGCGCCTGTGATCGGCGCCACCGATTGCTTCAACGGCACTTCGTTCAGCTCATTCAGCTTCCGATCTTCTGAGAGCCCCTTCAACCTCTGTGCCTCTGCAGCAGACAGCTTGACCGGTTCCAGATCGCGAACCGCGGAGGACTCTGCGAACCCGGCAGCTTGAGCAACTGTGGGAGAAAGTTTCTCCGAAGTCTTGGGCGCGCCGAGCGTTGGGACAACCGACACCGCAGAACTCGAAAACCGCGCGGATGGTGCGAGCAATAATAGCGACAGAAGAACTAACGAGAGCGCGACAGTTCTTACAGTGGTTAATGTTGCCAAAGAAGAATGGCGTTTCATAATACTGTCGGCGGTCAGATTCGATGGCTCGTCCGAGGAAGACTACACGAATCCGGGGGCTCGTATTCGCTCACAAACGCCGCCAATTGTCCGCCTAATGTTTTCTGAGGACTCCGCAAAACGGACCCGCGAATGGTAGCCCGCCCTGAGAGCAATAGTCAAGACTTCCCCCGCTGGGCGCGCGATAACATCTCCGTTACGTGACGCAGCACCTCCGAAGCTAACTCGCGCGAAGCAACAGGGTTGCACGACATCTCAACCGGAAACAGGCGTATTTCTCCCATTCCCGTCGGGCGCCAACGCTCAAGCATTCGTGGCGAGCTGAATCCGGCAAACACGTCGATGCATGGGACGCCAAGCGCCGCAGCGATGTGCTGGCCCGCCGAGTCGTATCCGATATAGAGATCACTTTCGCCGATAAGCGCCGCAAGGATTCCTACCCGCCCGTGCCAAATCAAAATGTCAGCCTCATTCCGATCGTTGAGAGCTTCGCTCGAAGTCTGCTCGTCAAGTTGGACGACTCGCACCGGCCGGCCACTTTTGGCGCTTCGAGTCGCCTCGGCGATCACCGTGTCGATGCGCTCGCTTTCATCCTGGCCCGCGCCCTTGTCGAGAACAATCGACGCGCCTTCCTGAACCAAACTCGAAACTAGCGACGCTTCGAAGTTGCTCCCGACGCGTTTGAGCGGGTTCTCGCCAACACCGAAGTTGAGTGCAACGACAGGACGCTTGAGTCGGATGATTAGGTTCTTCGCCGCCTCAATGTCTTTGCGGTCAATGCTGACGCGCGGGTATGTGACCGCGCCCTCGCCAAACACCTCATCGAGCCACATTGACGTCAGCTCGCCGAGCGAGTGCGCTGCTTCACCCCGATACTCACGGCTGGGGAAGAAGAGATATCCCCGGTCATTGGTCTCTGGTGCGACAGGGAGCAATCCCAGCTGTGTGAGCCTCGTGTCCGGATCGATGATCAGATACTCGCTCCGTTCAAAGCCACGCGTAAGCTCGCGCACACTCTCGATCAAATCGATCCAGGTCAGCAGCCGGGCAATTACGGTTCCGCCTCGGCCGTATTCAATTTCCTTGACGTGTACGCGTTGATCGGCGCCAAACAACTCGCCGCTCTTTCGGCCGCCGAGCAACAGAATTTCGGCGTCTGGAAATTCGCGCTTGAACCGCTCGATTATGACGCTGGTGATCGCGACATCGGCCCCGAGGGTTACTCGCGATAGGACGATGATCCGTCGCAGCTTGTGGGAAAACTCGATCGGAGCGATCACACGCCTCAAGGTGTCCGCCCGCGTTATCACATCTTCTTCGTTTAGTGTGCCGGCCCTTGCGAGCTCGCGATCGATAGAATGCGCGCGTCGATCCTTGCGGCAAGACTGAATCAATTGCGCGAAGACGCGGTTGTAGAGCGTGACAGCCTTAGGTTCAAATGAATCCGCCAGTCGCTCGACCAGCAACGTGAAAAAGGCTCTGGAAGCCAGTTCCGCGACTTCCGGGTTCTCGGACGTTGCGAGTTCGGCCAGCCGTGTTATACGCTCGCGTGAGTAATTGCCCGAGGCTCTTGACTCGCTGAGGAACTCTTCGATAAGTTGTTCAGCACCTGTTTCCATGCCCAGAGTGACGTCGCTGATTATCCCAACTGAGCGGCAAGAGTAACAAGCTAACCTTGTAGCGCGAATGCGCAGGTCGTAATATGGCTGCGAGCGCGGGAATGCAGAGTACCGCGCGCGGTAGCGAGCGCGGTACACATCACGCTCGGCACCGCTCGCGGTACTGAGTCTGAATTCGTGCGCTCCCAGGACGCTTATGATTTCAGAAAAAGATATAACCATCAGACCCGACATATCCGCGAAGCCGGGGCCGCCAATTTTCCCAACCAACTCGGTTGAGTTCGTAAACGCGCTGTCACACTACTACCGAGGTGAGCTATCGCGAATGATGAGCTGGCGAGACCGGCTCGATCGCACCACCAACTGGGCGATAACCGGCGTCGGCGCGATGCTATCGGTGTCCTTGTCGTCGCCGCAGTCGCATCACGGCGTGCTGTTGTTCGCGATGATACTTGTGTTCCTTTTGTTATTCATCGAGTCGCGACGCTATCGATTCTTTCACGTGTATCGCAGCCGCGTGCGGTTGATTGAGCGGAACTATTACGTGCGCATTTTCGTGCCGCGCGACCTCGTCGACATCACTCATTGGATGGCTCAGCTTGGCGAAGACTTGCGATTGCCGCGCTTCACAATCACGGCTACTCAGGCGATGGCGAGACGCTTGCGCCGAAATTACATCTGGTTGTTCATGATTCTGTTGCTTGCTTGGCTGTTAAAGACCACAACGAGTGTCTTGCAGGCCACGGGCAGTGCGGGAATCGTCCATTCCACCGGGGAGTTGTTCAAAAACGCAGCGATCGGTTACGTTCCGGGCTGGATTATCTTGATCATGATTCTTGGTTTCTACGCGTGGCTGTTTTACGTAATGATCAAGCACAGAGAAGCGGCGGGCGAGTTGGCTTATGGCGAAGTACATGTGTAGTCCGACTGATCGAGACGTTGCCGAAAGCCTAGAGGACGTGAGAGCCGGTCGAGTATAAGCCGTTTAAAAGGGCCGAAGAAATGTTCCATTCACTTAGTTATTAACCCATGAGTTATCAGTGTTGAAGCACCTCCCGCTGCTGCGTACCTTGCGCGTTCAGGGACGGGCGTCATACTGTTAATGACGGCTCGAGATTGAATTGTTCGGTGATCACATGACAGGCAGAGAAGTTCTTCACTACAGGATCGGCGAGCGACTCGGCGCTGGCGGCATGGGCGAGGTTTATCTGGCGGAGGACACAAAGCTTGGCCGGCGGGTCGCGCTCAAGTTCCTTCCCGCCTCCTATCAGTACGATCCTGATCGCCGCGAGCGCTTTTTCAAGGAAGCCCGCGCAGCGTCGGCCCTGCGCTCGCCCTACACCGCCGCCATCTATGACATCGGCGAATACGAAGGATCGAGCTTTCTGGTGATGGAATTCGTGGTGGGCGAAACGCTTTCGACCAGACTCGAACGCGGCCCGGTCCCCATATTCGAGGCCATCGACATAGCGATGCAGGTTGCAGACGCGCTCGACGAAGCTCACTCGCTCGGCATTGTGCATCGCGATATCAAGAGTTCTAACTTGATCATAACGGAGCGCGGGCTGGTGAAGGTGCTCGACTTTGGACTCGCCAAGGTTTCCGGCAACTTGTCGGTCGCCGCCGGCCATAATTACGACAGCGATCCCACGGCGAAGCTTGGGCAAGAGACGGCCATCGGCGTCGTTCAAGGAACCGTTTCCTACATGTCGCCGGAGCAGGCGCTTGGCCAGACGGTCGATCATCGCTCGGATATTTTTTCTCTCGGTGTTGTAACTTATGAAATGCTCACCGCCCGGTTGCCGTTCAGTGGCGACAGCGCTACCGAAGTGATCGACCATATAGTTCACGACGAGCCGCCGGCGCTGGCGAGGTTCAACTACAGCGTTCCTCACGAGCTTGAGCGCATAGTCCGCAAGACGCTGGAGAAGAGCCCTGCGTTTCGCTATCAGTCGGCGCGCGAGATGTACATCGATCTTCGCAACTTGCAGCGCGACCTCGACTCAAAGAAACGCACCGCAAACGTCAGCACGTATGCGACTGCCGAGCAGCAGCCTACTGCTTTGCTTTCCGAGAGCAAGCGATTGGTGAACGGCGCGGCCGCGCCAAGACTGGAAAACTCGGTCGCGGTGATGACTTTTTCCAACATCACAAAGGATCCCGTCGACGACTGGATTGGATCAGGCATCGCCGAGACGGTAACGTCCGACGCAAAGAAAATTCATGGCTTGTCGGTCATTGGGCGCGAGCGCACCTTCGACGTTCTCAAGGAGTTGAGCACAGGCTATCTGACCGACTTCGACGAGAAAGTCGCGATAGACGTCGGGCGAAGGCTTGGCGCGTCCTGGATCCTTGGGGGCGGCTATCAGCGCATCGGGGATATGATACGCATCACCGCTCGAGTCGTAGACGTGAAGACAGGTACGATCATAAGAACAGTCAAAATCGACGGGAAGATCAGTGAGATCTTCGATCTTCAAGACAAGATCGTTTACGAGCTGAGCCAGGGACTCAACCTCGAGCTCCACACTTCCGAAATCAAAGAGATCGAATACGACGAGACCGAGTCGGTCGAAGCATACGAAAGCTTCTCGCGAGGGATGATCAATCTACGAACCGGCAGCCGCGACTCGCTTGATCGAGCGATATTCTTTTTCGAGAAGGCAGCGGAGGTCGATCCTAATTACGCGGGAGCGTGGGCAGCGCTTGCGATTGCTTATGATCTTAAGGGCAGCTTCCTCGGCATTCCTGAACTCTCGCACAAAGCGATCGAATTCGCGAAGAAAGCGGTCAACATCAACCCTAAGCTCTCACACGCGCACCAGTTTCTGGGCGGCGCGTACAACACGATCGGGCGTTACGACGAAGCCATCGAGGCAATCAAGGAGGCAATTCGCCTCGAGCCGAACAACGCGGGTGCTCATCAGTCTCTGGCTCGCGCTTACTGGATTGGCAAAGGAATGATCGACGAGGCGATCGTCGAGCTTGAGCGCTCAGTGGCAATCAACCCGCAAGCCGGCTATTCATACCTTCAGTTGGTATTCCTTCTCACACTTCGCGGCGATTATGAGCGCGCTGAAGCAATAGCCCAAAAAGCAATCGACCTTCAGGAGCATTACATCTCCGGAAAAGAAGGTCTTCAGATAGTAGGCGCGCACACTCGATTGGGCTATTGTTTCTATCGCCAGGGCCGCTACGACGAAGCGATTCGCGAATACGAGCGCGAGTTCGAGTTTCTGGCAGCGAGCGATCACGCGCTCCGCGAGCGGTCGTTAATTGAGCTTGAACAAAAGCTCGGCGCTGCTTATTTGAGAAAAGGCGATAGAGAGAAGGCGGAAGAACACTTCAAGCACGCGATCAAGAAATACGAACAACGGGCAGGACGGGGCGGCGAGGATCCGTTCACGAAGTATTACATGGCTTGTTTGTATTCGCTGAAAGGCGACGCCGACCAAGCGCTGAAGTATTTGGAAGAGTCGCTGACGATGCTTCGAGCGATCAACACACTCCGGGCGAAGAGCGATCCTGACTTTGAAGGTCTGCGAGAGGATGCCAGGTTCAGACACGTGGTTGAGCCGGCCCAGGAATGATTGGTCGATGCCACTCGGGCCCGTCTCTAAGGCAATTCAAACTTCGTTATTCGCTCTTCGATACTGGAGAGTATCCTGCCGGCGCCGCGTGCTAGCAGATCCTTCGCAAGCTGCTCGCCGATCAAGCTCGCTTCTTCGACTTGACCGCTTCGTCGATCTCTGATCACTTCCGAACCGTCGGCGCTGGCAACTAATCCACTCAAGGTCATCTCATCAGCGTCGATCTTCGAGTACGCCGCGATCGGAACGAGGCAACCTCCGCCCAAGCCTCTTAGAAAAGCTCGCTCTGCCGTGCACGCGAGACGCGTGGGTTCGTGGTCGAGCGCGCGAACGATTTCGTCAATTGCGGCGTCGTCTGCGCGAGTCTCGATAGCCAATGCGCCTTGCCCAACTGCCGGAAGAACAAGTTCATCACCGAGGTGCTCCGTTATCCGATCTGCGTGGCCGAGACGACGAAGCCCTGCGGCGGCCAGCACGATCGCGTCGAATCCGCCCGCATCGAGTTTGCGTAGCCTTGTGTCGACGTTGCCTCGAATCGCAACAAGCTCTAGATCATGACGCGCGGCGCGAAGTTGCGCCTGTCGCCGAAGACTGCTTGTGCCAACTACTGCGTGCTGAGGAAGCTCGTGGAAAGAATTAACACCGGCGCGAGCCACCAGCGCATCGCGCGGGTCTTCGCGTTCGCAAATCGCGCCAATCTTCAGACCTGCGGGAAGCTCGGTCGGCAAGTCTTTGAGACTATGAACTGCGAGGTCGACTTGTCTCGCGAAAATCGCGTCTTCGAGTTCTTTGGTGAAAAGGCCTTTGCCCTGCTCCCCGAGTTTTGGGAGTGATACGTCGAGAACTCGATCGCCCTTGGTGGAAATGATCTTAATATCGACTTCGACATTAGAATGGTGTCGTTCGATCTCCGACTTGACCCAGTTGGTTTGCCACAGCGCAAGCTGACTGCCTCTTGTGCCTATGATGAGCTTCCGAGTCAATTGACGACCTTTCGTTCAGTCCATGCGAATCATCTTGCGCAGCTCATCCATCATCTGCGTAGGCTTGCCGTCGCGGGCGGCGTTGCGCAGGTGGATGATCATCGGGTGAGATAGCTTGTTAACCAACGCCGGAATAAGGACTTTCTCGACAGCCTCCTCTTGCTCCCGATTCAGCTCGCCCAGCCGCTTGCGATTTCGTCTGAACTCGCTCAAAACAATCTGCGACAGAAGCTCCTTCACCTCAACGACGGTCGGGCCGATGTCCAACGAGCGCAATTGCTGAATAAACTCCTGAACCTCGGCGTCGATTATCGTCTCCGCTCGCTT
>DATFWM010000224.1:0-11272 GCA_035259295.1 Blastocatellia bacterium
GTGGGTAGGATTCCCTGAGTGGTCCACGCTTGTTCGGTAGGCCGAATTTGAAACATCCACCCACTGCCGTGGGTGGGATTGCGCGAAAAGCTGACGCGCACCCGCGGGTTGGCGTTTCCTTGACAGATATTCATCTGGGATATAGCTTATAAGTTTCCGTTTTTGCACAGATTTACTCATGTTCGAAGCACTCTCAGACAAACTGAAGAAAGTCCTCAAAGACCTGCGTGGACAGGGGCGATTGACCGAGGCGCATATCGAAGCCGCCATGCGCGAGATACGGATCGCGCTGCTGGAAGCCGACGTCAATTTCAAAGTCGTAAAGACCTTCGTCGATCGCGTCAAAGAGAAGGCCCTCGGTCAGGAAGTGATGGGAGCGCTGTCGCCCGCTCAGCAGGTGGTCAAGGTCGTCTACGACGAGCTGGTCGAAATGCTAGGCGGCACTTCGACCCAACTCCTGTTCACAAAGCGCATTCCGAACGTTGTGATGATCGTCGGGCTTCAGGGCTCGGGCAAGACTACTACCACCGGCAAGCTGGCTCGACTGTTGGTTGAAACGCAGAAGCGCCGGCCACTGCTGCTCTCAGTAGACGTTTATCGTCCGGCGGCGCGCCAACAGCTCTCGATTATCGGGGAAGCAATAAAACACCCGGTCTTTGAGGCGCCCGAGATAAACGACCCGCTGGACCTTTGTCGAAAAGCCATGCGCGAATGCGAGTTGGTCGGTTACGACACATTGCTCATCGACACTGCAGGCCGGCTCCACATCGATGAAGAGTTGATGACCGAGCTTCAGCAGATCAAACGCGAGACTGTGCCGTCCGAGATTCTGTTCATCGCCGACGCGATGACCGGGCAAGATGCGGTGCGCTCGGCTCAGGAGTTTCACGAGCGAGTCGGTCTGACCGGGGTGATCCTGACCAAGATGGAAGGCGACTCGCGCGGAGGCGCGGCGCTTTCGATCAAGGAAGTCACCGGCCAGCCGATCAAGTTCATTGGCGTTGGCGAGCGCTACGACGCGATCGAGCCGTTCTATCCCGACCGTATCGCGCAACGGATTCTGGGGATGGGCGACGTGCTTTCGCTCATAGAGAAGGTGCAGGCCGAGGTCGATCAGGAAAAGGCGATCGAGCTTCAGCAGAAGCTGGCGCGGGACAAGTTCTCGCTCGAGGATTTTCGAGACCAGCTCCGTCAGATGAAGCGGTTGGGCTCGCTCGACAAACTGTTGGATATGTTGCCTTCAAATCTGCTCGGAGGCTTCAGAGTGACCCCCGAGCAAACCGCCGAGATGGAGCATAAGCTCAAGGTCACCGAGGCGATCATCAATTCGATGACTCCCAAAGAGCGGCGCGATCACACGCTGCTCAACGGCTCGCGGCGGAAACGAATTGCGCGCGGCAGCGGGACAGCAGTTCAAGAGGTCAACCAGATGATCAACGAGTACACCGAGATGCGAAAGATGATGCGAATGGTGACCTCGGGCGGGCTTGGCGGAATGATGGGTGGGCTGATGGGCGGCGGGCTATCCGGGTTTGGCGGGGGCGCTCGCCGGAAGGCCACAAAGAGACGAAAAAAGAAAAGGAAGAAATAGGTCCTATACGACTTATATGACTTATGTTGGAGGTGAAGTTTGCTATCAATCAGATTGTCCAGGAAAGGCGCGAAGAAGAAGCCTTTCTATCGAATTGTGGTCGCTGAAAAGCGGTCCAAGCGTGACGGGCGCGTCGTTGAGTCTATCGGTTATTACGACCCGTGCCGCAACCCGGCCGAGGTCAAGATAGACCGTGAGCGCGTGGATTATTGGTTACAACAGGGAGCGCAGCCGTCTGACACCGTGCGCAGCCTTATCAATCGAAAGGCAAAGGCTGCAAGCGCCGACGCCGGAGCGTAAGCTTGTTTGGGGCGGGGTAGCCCTATGAGCGAGAGTTCATTGACGGAAGCCATCGAGACTATCGCCAAGACGCTCGTCGATTATCCTGACGAGGTTGACGTGCGAGAGTTCGACGAACAAGGGATCACCGTGATTGAACTCAAGGTGGCGCCTCAGGACCTCGGCAAGGTGATCGGCAAGCAAGGACGCACCGCGCGCGCGATGAGAACGTTGCTGCGAGCCGCGGGCATGAAGTCGCGACGGCGGTACGCGCTTGAGATTCTTGAGTAGTGAGCACCGCTCCTGACAAAACCTCCGACGTGGTTATCGCGCGGATCGTCAAGGCTCGCGGCATTCGAGGAGAGGTTGCAGCAACAGTCGAGACTGACTTCCCCGAAAGGTTCGCGTCGCTTGAGGAAGTAACGGTTCGGATGCCCGACGACTCGCGCCGCTTGCTGAAGCTCGAAGATCACTGGTTCCACAAGGGACAGGTGATCTTGAAATTTGAAGGATCTGACACGATGACCGCGGCGCAGAATCTGGTGGGTGGGCGTCTGGTGGTCGCTGAAGCTGATTTGGAGGCACTGGCAGAAGGCGAGTTCTTTGAACATCAAGTCATAGGATCGAAAGCGGTAACGTCTGACGGGCGAAACCTCGGTCATGTGACTAGACTGATGCGAACGGGAGGAACGGACTTGTTGGTTGTGGCGGATGAAGATGGTCGTGAGCGATTGATCCCGTTCGCCGATGATATTTGCGAGTTAGACT
This sequence comes from Blastocatellia bacterium, assembly GCA_035259295.1. Taxonomy (GTDB): domain Bacteria; phylum Acidobacteriota; class Blastocatellia; order UBA7656; family UBA7656; genus Onstottus_A. Next base: position 2,639 of record DATFWM010000224.1, read on the forward strand.
TGAAGGGTAAGCGCATCACGGTCAATCCGCCGGAAGGACTGTTGGAATTATAGAGGTTGCCAAAATCGTAAATCGCATTATGAGGTTTGACGTAATAACGATCTTTCCGGAGATTTTCAGCGGGGTCTTTGACTTTGGAATAATTCGTCGCGCCGTCGAAGCAGGACTAATCGAGATTCATATCCACGACCTGCGCGACTACACGCACGATCGGCATCGTCAGGTAGACGATCGGCCCTTCGGCGGAGGCGCAGGGATGGTGATGAAGCCCGAGCCGTTGTTTCGCGCGGTGGAAGCTTTGACGAACGAAGAATCTGAGGCGAGGGTTGCGTTGCTTTCACCCCAAGGTCGCTTGTTCAATCAACAGGTTGCCGACGAGTACTCGCGAAAGCGACGCGTCATTTTGATATGCGGTCGCTACGAGGGAGTCGATGAGCGGGTAGTCGAGCATTTGATCACGGACGAATTGTCGATAGGAGATTACGTGCTGTCGGGCGGTGAGATTCCGGCGATGGTTGTGGTCGACGCGGTAACTCGCTTGATCCCCGGCGCGTTGGGCTGCGGAGATTCCGCGGAGCGCGAGTCATTCGTAAGCGGCTCGCTCGATTATCCGCATTACACGCGTCCGGCTGAGTATCGAGGAATGAAGGTTCCAGAGGTGTTGCTCAGCGGCAATCACGCAGAGATCGAGCGCTGGCGGCGAGACGAGTCGCTCAAGAAGACGATGCGTCGCAGGCCTGACTTGATCAAGAGCGAGCGGCGCGAGATCGACGAGAGGTAGAGTCTAGACGCGGGCTGCGCCCGCCATCTGGTTTAGACGCGGGCTTGCGCCCGCCATCTGGTTTAGACGCGGGCTGCGCCCGCCATCGGGTTTAGACGCGGGCTGCGCCCGCGATCCGGGAGCCCGCAATCTGGGAGAAGAACTGATATGAATCCAACAATCCAAGCTGTCGAAACAGCACAGCTACGCAATGATATACCGGCGTTCGGGCCGGGCGACACTGTTCGCGTCCTGGTGAAGATCAAGGAAGGCGACAAAGAGCGGCTTCAGGCTTTTGAGGGAGTGGTGATCGCGCGAAAGCACGCGGGCGTTCGTGAAACCATCACCGTGCGCAAGACAAGCTTCGGCGTTGGCGTCGAGCGCATATTCCCGCTTCATGCCAGCGTCATCGAGCGAATCGAGCTAGTGCGACACGGACGCGTGCGCCGCGCGAAGCTTTACTACCTGCGCAAGCTGCGCGGCAAAGCGGCTCGCATTCGTGAGCGCGACACGCGCGGCGAGCGGGCGATGGCTGCAGCGGCCGCGGGCGGGACGGATCTAGTCGAAGAGGTAGAGACGAGCGAAGCACCCGTTGCGGACGAACAGACCGGCGAATAGTATTGTCGAGTTAGCGTCACCCCACGATTGAATCGATCCGCTCGGGATCCTATGAGTACTCAAATCGACATCGACTCGCTTCTGACAGTTGAAGACCTCGACATCATGCCTGAGGACGGCAACCGCTACGAAATCATAGAGGGGGAACTATTCGTGTCTCCCTTACCAAATCTCAAGCATCAGCGTGTCTCCAGAAACATTGTCGGGATTTTCAGCGGATATCTTGATCACAATCCGATCGGCGAGATTCTGTACACACCGGGAGTCATCTTCAGCAATTTCAGCGGCGTGATACCAGACCTGGTGTTTGTGAGCTCCGAACAGCGGGATGAAATCGCTTCTGGCGATCGCATAATGGGCGCCCCGGTTCTGGTGATCGAGATCATCTCGCCCGGGGCTGAGAATCTGAGGCGCGATCGGCTCGTCAAGAAACAGCTCTACGCAAAGTACGACGTAAAGGAGTACTGGCTGGTCGATCCGGAGACGCGCGCGATCGAAGCTTATGTTCTTGAAAATGGCCTCTTTGAACTGCGAGCGGTTTACGGCGAGGGAGATGAATTGACCTCAGAGTTGCTGTCCGGCTTTCGATGTAAGGTAGAAGATATCTTTAGAGTCTAGCTCTCAAGATAATCCGGCGGCGCGTAATGCGCTCCCGTGGTCAATTACTCGCGGTCGATTGATCCGGGCCGAATTGGAGTTTACAATTTTCGATCCCCATTCTAATGAGCGTCCTTTCCCCTCAGACCTACGAAGACTTCCTCACGCTTGCGCGCGAAGGCACGGTCGTCCCGATAGTCAAGCGCGTGATGGCCGACCTTCTCACGCCGGTCGCGGCCTACTTGAAGATCGAACGCCTCAGCCCTCATTCATTCCTGCTTGAATCAGTGGAAGGCGGAGAGAAAGTCGCGCGCTATTCGTTCATCGGCTTTGCTCCCGAGACTATCGTTCGCAGTCAAGAAAATAAAACGACAATTGAGACGACCTCCGGGAAAGAAGAAACCGAGCAGAAACACCTCGATGTGCTTCGACGAGTCTCGGGGCGGCATATTCCCGTAAGGGTGCCCGACCTGCCGCCCTTCGTGTGCGGCGCGGTCGGCTACTGGAGTTACGACGCGGCGCGCTGGTTCGAGAAGATCCCCGACACTCATCTCGACGACGTCGGGATCGACGATGCGGTGATGATGTTCTTCTCGCGGCTGCTGGTGTTCGATCACGTGCGGCATCAGGTTCACGTGATTGCCAACGTGTTCACCGATGGCAGGACCGACGGCCTGGAAGCTGAATATCGAAAAGCGCTCGACGACATCGCAGCGATGGAAGCGCGACTGGAAGACCCGATCGAACCGCTGCCTCGGCATGAAACTACGCCGGGCACGAAGGTGCGCTCGAACATGACCAAAGAACAGTTCGAGCAGGCGGTCGTGGCCGCCAAAGAGTACATTGCCGCAGGCGACATCTTCCAGGTAGTTCTCTCGCAGCGATTCGAAGTCGGGTTGAGCGCCCATCCGTTCGAAGTTTACCGCGCGCTTCGCGTGGTGAATCCTTCGCCCTATATGTTCTTCCTGAAGATTGGCGATCAGTCGATCATCGGCGCGTCGCCCGAGATGCTTATGCGCGCGACTGGCCGCCGGATCGAGTATCGTCCGATCGCCGGAACCAGAGCTCGCGGCGCAACTGAGACCGAAGACGTGCTGCTAGGCGAAGAGATGCGAGCCGACGAGAAAGAAGTAGCCGAGCACGTGATGCTAGTCGATCTGGGGCGCAACGATCTTGGCCGCGTTGCAGATTACGGCTCAGTTGAAGTCACGGATTTGATGATCGTCGAGCGCTACTCGCACGTGATGCATTTGGTGTCCGCGATCAAAGCAAGACTGAGGTCGGGAATGGATCGCTTCGACGCGCTTGCGGCGTGCTTTCCTGCGGGCACAGTTTCGGGCGCCCCAAAGATTCGAGCGATGGAGATCATAGACGAGCTGGAGCCGACCCGTCGCGGAGTTTATGCGGGAGCCGTTATGTACCTCGACTATTCTGGTAACCTCGATTCCTGCATTGCAATCAGAACGATCGTGACCAAGAACGGCCGCGCTTACTTTCAAGCGGGAGCAGGGATCGTCGCGGACTCAGTGCCGGAGAGCGAATATGTCGAGACGGTGAACAAGGCTCGCGCGATGTTGCAGGCTATTGAAATGGCGGAGAAAAGCTGAAAAGTCGAAACGCGAAGCGAATCGCTTCAGTTCTTATGAGCTAACACTTACCTCCGCGCAACGAGATTTGAATACACCACCCACTTGCCGTCCACAGTTCCGCCAACCAACGTGTATACCTCAGTAGCCGAGCCATTAGTCACTTTCCAATTTCGAAACAGCTTGTCGGGAGGCTTCCTGTCTAACTCGATCCGGCCGCCGGGAAGGTTGTAGACCATTCGGGCGAAGCTGGCGACCTCGCCGCCGCTCGCTTTCTCGCTGAGCACTGCAGGCAACAGCCTGTTCAGTTTTGCCTGTGCCTCGGCCCGCGTTTGTGAGTCACTCGCTTCCTTTGCGTTCTTGGCGTCGAGTTGTTGCTGGGCCTGATCTGCGCGCGACTTGAGCGCGGCATTCTCGTCTTGAAGAGACTTCTTGCTCGATTGGCTCGATGAATACAGCGCATAGTTGGTGGACAGCAGCGCAATAGCGCCCGCCAATGCTGCGATCACTATGATCAACGCCAGCACGAGCCAGCGGCGCTTCATAGATTCGGTTTGCTGGATCTGTTCCCTGATGGTGTCGACGTCTCCCTGCGTGTAACTTATGACCCATTCATCATGAGTCCTGGTTGTGTGAGGTGGATGATTTATGGTGGTTGCCATATGCCCTCCTTGGAGGAACTCGGCTGGAGCATCCGCATTCTCATGTTACACCTCAGCGCAAGCAGAATCCACGAGCCTTTCGGAGTGCGGGGTGGAGTCTTCGAGAACCCACTTAATCTATGAGCTTGGAAATTGAAAGAGGAAATCGGGTCTCGAAGACTCGCCCCCGCACTCCAAAGGCTAAGCGACCGCAGGCTCGGCGTCCGACATGAAGAGATACTTTCGCCACTCGTGACGCGACTCGGCTGCGTGACGCATTACGGCTCGATCCATCCCGTAAGTCAGCGCCGCCGGGTTCGACATCAGCGGCATTCGCGCCTCCTCAGGCGTGCGGTCGCCCTTGCGCTGGTTGCACCCAAAGCAAGCCGCGCACAAGTTCTCAGCCGCCGTCCGTCCTCCGCGCGAACGCGGAATGATGTGGTCGACCGTCAGCTCGAACGGCCCGCCTCTCATCCCGCAATACTGGCAGCGGTGACGGTCGCGAGCCAGAATTCGCGAGCGCTTGGTGCTCGAACGCCCTTGTCGCCCGCGCACGTCGATGTATTCGATCAATCGAATAACCGAAGGAGCCGGAAAAACGAAGTGCTGCGAGCGAAGCACGCGGTCACCGTCAAGCTCGACGGTTTCAGCCGAGCCCTTCCACACCAGCCGAACGGCGCGAGGGACGTTGATGATGCCAAGCGCTTCGTACGAAGCGTTCAACAACAGAACTTTTCGAGTTAGTGCCATAAAGCTCCGAGAATTGAGGATCGAGAATCGAGGATAGAGGACGGCCCTCGCAGATTCGCAAATTCTCTATCCTCGATCCTCAATCTCCAAAGTGGTCAGGGAGAGACTCGAACTCTCACGTCCGGTTTGTAGGACCGGCGCCCTACCGTTAGGCCACCCGACCGGGTTAAGAGTTCAAGCTCTAGCTTGCCACACTCCGCAGCCAGAGGGCGGAACTCTGAACTTGAAAGCTTCGTGCTGGATTCGAACCAGCGCTTCCGGTTTACAGGACCGGAGTCATAACCAGCTAGACCAACGAAGCACGTGTGAGTCTCAAATTTCAAATTTCAAATTTCAAATTTGAGATTTGAGATTTGAGATCACATCTTCAAGTGACCCAGGCAGGACTTGAACCTGCGACCTCCTGTTTCGTAGACAGACGCTCTAATTCCTTCTGAGCTACTGGGCCGTATTCAATTTTCAAGCGCGGACGGCAGGACTCGAACCCGCATAGACTTGTTTCGAAGACAAGCGCCTGAAATTCCATTCGGCCACGTCCGCGAGTCGGTACCGCGAGCGGTAGCGAGCGTGGGCTGGCAGCGGGCCGGACGACGCTCGCTACCACTCGCGGTACTGAACTGACGAGTTGCGAAGCCAGGCTTCGAACCTGGAGTCTCTCGGTTCAAAGCCGAGCGTGTTGCCAATTACACCACTTCGCAATGGTGGTTGGGGTGAGAGTCGAACTCACTGCCTCTGGAGCTTCACACCAGCGCTCTTCCAGATGAGCTTCCCAACCGTAATCGAGGATCGAAGATCGATAATCGAGCGTCGCTCCTCTATCTTCTATCCTCGGGCTCATTTCAAAGCTGCCGGCAGGACTCGAACCTGCGTCGACGAGTTTAGGAAACTCGGGTCTCATCCTCTCGGCCACGGCAGCTAATATGGAGCCGGAGGGAATTGAACCCTCACTTTCGGTTTGCAAGACCGACGTCATTCCGTTAGACCACGGTCCCAAATTCAGCGATCAAGTCGGGGTCCCGAGAGTCGAACTCGGACTCTCCTGCTTCCAAAGCAGGCGGCTTTCCATCAAGCCTTGACCCCGAATGGCTGGGGCGGGGAGGGTCGAACTCCCAATCTCTCGGGTAACAACCGAGCGTGTTGCCATTAACACCACACCCCAATTCCAAATGTTCTGAGCTCAACCTTCAGTCTGCCGATGGCAAGCTGAAGCTTGAACTCTGAACTCAAATGGCTCGAGGCGGAATCGAACCGCCGGCTACCGACTTATGAGATCGGCGCTCTACCGTCTGAGCTATCGAGCCGCTACGCCCGCTCCTTCTGATCATCGTGAGCTTGCGCACAAGAGCCCTCGTGCGCCACTTAGCGTAGCGCTCGCGCTTGGTCTCGGTGATGATCGGAAGAATCTTCGCCATTTTCCACCTTCGCGTAGTGACGAATTCATTCGTCACTACCGCTCCACGAAGAGCGAATGAATTCGTCACTACGTGGTATATGCAGAGCCCGCCGCGAGAATCGAACTCGCCACCTCTCGATTACGAATCGAGCGCTCGGCCTTCTGAGCTTCGCGGGCATTTCGATTGCGGATTGCCGAATTCGGTTTGCGGATTACCTGTCGCCAGTTCCGCAATTCGCAATCATCAATCCGCAATTCTTCATGGGCCGCGTGGGAGTCGAACCCACTACCCCTCGATTAAAAGTCGAGAACTCATCCTGATGAGCTTCCGGCCCTACTAATTGCGGATTGCGGATTTGTGATTGTGGATTTTGGCATCGTCTCTCGATCCGCAATCCACAATCTGCAATTCGCAATTCTTCATGCTCCGGCCGAGACTCGAACTCGGATCGCGCACTGATCTGGTGCTTGCAGGGTATAAGCCTGCCGCTCTGCCAATTGAGCTACCGGAGCAATAGGCTGTATCTCAAATCTCAAATTTCGAATTTGAGATTTTTCATAGTGCGCCCGTAGGGACTCGAACCCTCCTCCCACGCTTAAGAGGCGTGTGCTTCGCCATCAAAGCTTCGAGCGCAAGTGTTACGAACACTCCGAGCGCTGGCGGCAGGATTTGAACCTGCGTCGACTCGTTTAGAAGACGAGCGCCTCACTCCGCTCGGCCACGCCAGCATTCAACCAACAAGCGGGATCGACGAGATTCGAACTCGCGTGATCCAGATCGACAATCTGGTGCCTCGCCTCTCGGCCACGACCCCGTGGTAGCGCGTGTGAGATTCGAACTCACGAATTGCAGCTTGAGAAACTGCCGGCTCGCCTCTTGCCTAACGCGCCACAAGTGCCGGCTCCGGGAGTTGAACCCGGAATCTTCCGCTAATCGGGCGGACGTGCTCCCAATTACACCAAGCCGGCATCCTGGGAGCGTAGGCATCTGCCTGCTGATTTCAGATAACAGAGCGAACAGCGGCGACGAAGCAGGCAAGACGCCTGTGCTCCCCGGTTTCAAAGAACTGGTTTCGAGGGAAGGCTTCGAACCTTCAATCTCCGAGTTCAGAGCCCGGCGTGTTTCCAGTTACACCACCTCGAATCCTGGGAGCGCAGGCGGCCCGCCTGCTGTCCGTAACCTAACCACTCGAAGCACGCGAGCCGCGTGCGCTCCCAAGTGAAATGGTACGAGCGGTGGGATTCGAACCCACATCGCGAGATCCACAATCTCATGTGCTAGCCGGTTGCACCACACTCGCAAGAAGCAGGGATGGAGAGACTCGAACTCTCTAAGCCAGGCTTGAAAAACCTGTCGCGCGACCGCTTTGCATTCATCCCCGTGTAGCACAGACTTCAGTCTGTAACTTTGTCCAGCCTTTTAATAACATTGCAGACTGAAGTCTATGCTACATCAATGCGGGAGAGGAGAATTGAACTCCTAAGACGCTCGGTTTAAGCGAGCGATGTCTGCCTGTTGCATCACTCCCGCAAGTTCTGAGTCAAGCTTCAGCTTGCGGCAACCTGAAGGTTGAACTCTGAACTCCTGGTAGCGGAGGCCGGAGTCTCACCGGATGATTTGCTGGTTATGAGCCAGCCGAGCCTGGTTCCTGCTCCACCTCCGCATCAAGAACACGCGGTGAGAGTCGAACTCACGATTTCCGGTTTTGCGGACCGGCGCCTTAGCCGTCTTGGCTACGCGTGCGAAAAATTGGAGCTTCGTGCGGGAATCGAACCCGTGCTTCCGCGCTGGCAACGCAGGGTCATGCCACTAGACCAACGAAGCCCGTCTAAATCTCAAATTTCAGATTTGAAATCATCAGCTCAATAGTGCTGGCGGAAGGAGTCGAACCTTCACGAAACTGGGTTTGAGCCAGTTGCCTCTGCCAATTGGGCTACGCCAGCACATAAAGATTTCGGATCTCAAACTTCGAATTGCGAATCTCGAATGGCGGATGCAAATCCGCAATCCGCAATTCTCCAATACCCTCGGGGAGATTCGAACTCACCACTATCCAGTTTCTAAGACTGGCGACTCCTACCAGTTGGTCTACGAGGGCAAAATCATTTGGCCTGTAAGGGCGGCCCTCCGTGGCCGCCCCTCGATGCAAAGTCGTGTTCGACTGAGGGGCGGCCACGGAGGGCCGCCCTTACATGGTTGAAACAGAGGAGGCGGTGAGACTCGAACTCACAACGGCGATGCCGCTACACGGGTTCAGGCCGTGCTCTTCATCCAGCCAGATCGCCTCC
>DATFWM010000225.1:0-2820 GCA_035259295.1 Blastocatellia bacterium
GGCGGACGCAGGCTTCGCCGAGTTGTCATTGTAATCACCGACGGCTTCGACAACGTGGACACCACCGACCAGCAAGATTTGATACGACGGGCTAACGACGCCGAGGTGACGGTGTATTCGATCACCTTGCCTTCATACGTCGCCGGACTCGCGCCCGGGCAGCGCAGCATGACTCTGCTTGATGTCTCGCGGATAATTCCACTGACTGGAGGTTCTGATTTCTCGGCAGACGCGACAGACTTCACGCCGGTGTTCAAGGCGATCGCCGAAGAGATCAGATCAGGCTACACGCTCGCCTACTATCCTCCGGAAAAGTATCGCCGCGATGGTCGCCTTCATCAGATTCGCATCGAGGTGCGAAAGCCCGGCGCGATCGTCCGCGCGAGCCGCACCAGCTATCAAGCCCCGGTCGGCAATAAACATACGTGATCTCACTTTGCGGTCGCCGTCGCTCGAGCGCCTACTTTCTTGAACCTGCTCAGCGCCCAGCGCGCCTTTGCTCGCACGCCCTCGTCATTGTCGTTGAGCCTTCGCTGCAGCGCCTCGCGAGCAGTCGGATCGCATATCTGACCGAGCGCCTCCGCCGCCGCGAACCGAACGTTGCCGTTGGGCTCTTCCAACAGAGCAATCAGATCGGGCACCGCTTTTGTTTCGGACAATCGCCCGAGCGCCAGCGCCGATTCGCAGGCGACGAATCTATCTTCGCTCTTCAGCAGCTCAACAAGCACCGATGAAATGCTGCGATCGCCGATCAACCCAAGCGCCTTGGCCCCGTAACGAGCGGTGAGGTTGTCGCCCTCGTCGATCGCATCGTTAAGCAGTTGAATCACGGGACCCGTCGCTTGCTCGCCAAGCTTAACGATTGCCTGCACGGCTTCAGCTTTAACTTTCAAGCTCGCATCCCTGAGCGCTTCGACTAGCGCAGACAGCGCGCGCGGATCGTGCGAGAATTCGAGCGTGCGAACGGCGTCCAGTCGAATCGCTTCGTTCTCGTCCTTGAGCAATCGAGTCGGATCGACCGGTGTCTGGCCGCCTGAAACGCCGGCGGTGATGCGCTGTGAGATTCGGTCCTGAATCGCAAGAACGTCTTTAGCGTCGGCGTCGATCTTCTCGCTCCACAGTATGCCGCCGCCGATGGCGTCGATGAGCTGGGCGGTAACTCTCATTCGCTCGCCGGCTTTCAAGAAATTACCGGTCAGCAGAAGGTCTACTCCGAGTTCCGACCTTACGCGCGCTGGATCAACCGCCTGTCCTTGAAAGCGTGTAACTGCCGTCGAAGGAAGCACCGTGAGCGAGCCTAGCTTCGCCAGTTCGGTGGTCAAGCTGTCTGCGAGCGATAGGGCGTAGAAGTCCGATTGCGGGTCGCCGCCCAGGTTCCGAAACGGGAGAACAGCGAGCGTCTTCTTGAGACCGCTTGTCAGCGACAAGTTCTGACCGGAGGTTTCTCGGGACGCCGACGTTTGTCGCTGAGTGGGCTGGAACTCGATTGACGTCTTTCGAGACAAAAGCCGGCTGATAAAGTTTCGAGATGATTGCCGCTTGGGCAAAGTGAACGGCGTTGTCACGCCGTCGGGCACGCCACCGGCGCCAAAGCGCAATGCGACGCTGAGGCGTTGCGCGTCTTCAAGCATCAATTGCACAGCTTGATAGCGCTCGGCGGGTTCCTTCGCCAACGCGTTATCGATGATCTTGGACAAATCCGACGGCAGCTTGTCGTTCACCTCCGCGGCCGGTTTCTGGGTTTCGTGGAGCACTGCGTGCATCACGTCGACGTTTGTTTGTCCTGCGAACGGAAGCTTACCGGTCGCCATCTCGTAGAAGACGACGCCGAATGAGAAGATGTCGCTTCGATGGTCGGCTCGCTCGCCCTTCGCCTGTTCGGGCGACATGTAAGAAGGCGTACCAAGCGGCGCGCCGACCCGCGTCAGTTCGTCGGCCGCTTCGACGCGCCCCTTTTCGGTGAGCAGCTTTGCGAGCCCGAAGTCCAGCACTTTCGCCTGACCTCGAGGGGTGATGATGATGTTGCTGGATTTAATATCGCGATGAACGATTCCCTTGGCGTGAGCCGCCGCGAGCGCATCGCCTACTTGCAGCGCGATCGAGAAGGCGCTGTCCAAACTGAGCGGCTTGCCCGAGATCAGCCTCTTAAGGGTCTTGCCCGGAACGTACTGCATCGCGATGAAGTACTGATTATCTCCTTCGGCGATTTCGAAGATGGTGCAGATGTTAGGGTGGTCGAGCGCCGACGCGAGGCGCGCTTCTCTGAGGAAGCGCTTTCGCGAATCCTCTTCCGACATCAACTCGGGCGCGAGCAGTTTTAGCACAACCGTGCGGTCGAGCATCGTGTCGTACGCCTTGTAGACCCGGCCCATGCCGCCCTGGCCGATTTCTTCCTGTAGTTCGTAGTGAGAGATTGTCCTGGCCATAGCCCCGGTTTGCCGTCAGTAACCTGGCTAAGTATCACTCATACTACTTTTGCCGCGGGTGTTCAACTGGTGCGGGGCGGCTTGACCGCAAACACTCGTACGCTGGCCGCGTAGTCGTTGATGTTGTAACGGCTCAATAGATCAGTCAGATGATCAAACGAGCTGGTCGAGGGCCCGCAGCATCCCGAGGCGGCGACCGGCAACGAGTTGACTTCAGTCGCACAGCCTTCTTGGCCTTCCATCTCGGCGTACACGTTCAAGTCCTTTTCGGTGTCGATGATTTCCGCGTGAGCGAAGCCGGCTCGTTCGAGTCCGCGCTTGTACTCCTCGATCAGAATGGCTCCGGAGACGCACCCTACATAAGCTAGCAGATCAGTGGACACTTCTGGCGGAA
>DATFWM010000226.1:0-8980 GCA_035259295.1 Blastocatellia bacterium
GGCTGCTCGGGTTTCAAAAGAGAAGCTTCAGAAATCAGGAAAATACTCGAGGGAAATTGTCACGGAGATCACGCCTGCCTCGCGATTCTGGGAGGCGGAGGATTATCACCAGCAGTACTTCGAAAAGCGCGGAGTAACGCACTGTCGCGTGTGAGTTGTCGCGCAAGGCATGTTTGGGTGACCGTTTAATCCCATTTTCATCGAGTCTCGATAAAGCTGTCCAAGCCACCAATCGCAAGTCAGCTTACGGCGAATTCGTCGCCTACTGACCAGTACCTCAGTGCCTCGTCTATCTTCACCATCTGCACCTGTAGACTCTCGTCCAGGAAAACAACTTTGCAGAAATGAAATTCGCGATACTCCCCGCCTCTGTACGTATCCTCATAAGATCGTTTTTGGGGATCGACAACCAATTTCTGTCTGGGACCGCCGCCGCCGCCTGAGACAATGAAATGTTTTCCACGCTCAATAAAATGCTCGTAAGAGTGACAGTGACCCGTGAAAAATAGCTTTGCTTTCGGCGTCTCGCAGAATGGTTCAAGGAAATGCCCCCTTACCTGCTCCACGTCCTTGTCATCTTTCACGACCGTGCTGTTGGTAAAGGGTGGATGATGGCAACAGACGATGATAGTCCTGATGCTCTCCTCGCCCTCGTATTCTCTTAGCTTTGATTGATACCACTCATCTTGTTCCTCAAGTTCTTGCTCGTTCAGCTTCTCGAAATTGGAATTAAGCAGTATTACTGCGACCGAACGAAAGCGGAACGTATTCCAGAGCCTCTCGCTCAAGTGCGGAAAGCGGTCGAAGTAACTCTTGAACGCTCTCGAGTGGTTCCCAAAATACTCGTGATTGCCCGGGAGGGGAAAAACCGGGATCTGCTTTTCCCTAATTGCCGCGGTGTAATCATCGAACCATCTCCAATGTCTCTCGTCGTCGCCTTGAAAAACCAGATCACCGAGTATCACAAGAAACGCGGGCTCTTCCTCGGCAATCCTGTTGAGGACGGCTCGTCTCGCCGCCTCATTCTGTTCTCGCCAGAATTCCAGCAGACTTGTGCGCTGCGTGTCACCTACAAGAATGAAATGCGGGATCGATCCGCGCGTCGACAAATCGCCGCTGTAGACCGGAACTTGGGGCGCGTGACAACAGCAGAGAGAAACGGTGGCGAGTAAGACCGTAATGAATCGTTTTGGAAAAGGCAGGACAGACATTGCTTTGCCTTCGCCATTGTACCATCGCTCACATGAAAGCACCGACCTAGCGTGTCACTTCTTGTCCGAGAGGAGCTGAGACACAACCGTCTTTCCAATTTCGGAGACTGCCTTCACCAGCAAATCAAAGTCCTCTCGCTTACTGCGGTGATTCGTATTGGCAACGCGCAGAGCGAAATTCCCGTCGATCCTCGTGCTGGAGGGTACAGCCAATCCGCTTTCCTGGATTCGCACAAGTATCTCTTCATTCACTCGATCGAGGATCTCGAGCCTCGCTTCCTTTGGCGCGAATCTGAAACAAACGATATTGAGCGGCGCTGGCGCCAGCAGCTCCAGATCAGAGTGCGCTTCGATGAGCTCCGCCAGGTAACGCGCCTGACGCACGTTTTGTTCGATCAGGCTCGCAAAGGCATTGACACCGTGCGCCTTGAGCGACATCCACACCTTCAGCGCCCGGAAGCTGCGTGTAAGCTCGATCCCACGCTCGGCGAAAGGCAGCCCGCTCGCTATCACGCCTCTTGAGGACTCGGCCAGGTAGCTGGGCTTGAGCGTAAAAGTATCGCGATGGGCTCTTGCATCGCGCACTAGCACGCAGGCCACCTCGAACGGCAGGTACATCCATTTGTGAAGATCGAATGCGAGTGAGTCCGCCTGCTGGATGCCCGCAACCAGCGGCGCGAGCGAAGGGACAATATTGGCAAGCGCGCCGAACGCTCCATCCACGTGAAACCAAAGACCTTCTTTTCCACAGAAGCCGGCGAGCGCCGCAAGGTCATCAGTCGCTCCGGTGTTTACGGTGCCGGCGTTGCCAATCACGCAGAACGGCCTGTGTCCAGCGCGACGATCTTCATCGACGGTCCGACGCAGCGCGCTGATGTCTATTCGAAAGTCATCATCAATTCTAATGCGACGGAAGGCGCGATTACCTAGACCGAGCAGCTCGGCGCCCTTCTGCGCCCAGCCGTGCGTCTCGGTCGAGCCATACATCGTTAACATCGGTTGCTCGTTCCGTTGAAGCCCAAGCTCTCGCACATCGAAGCCTGCCTTTGCGTAGCGGGCAACGGCCAGCCCGGTGATGTTGGCCATCGTGCCGCCGCCGATCAAAACCCCGCTTGTCTCCGGGGGCATTCCCATCATCTCCGTCAACCACGCGAGCACCTGATGTTCAACAAGAGCAGGCGCTTGATCGAAGCCCGCCATATGCGGATTAATCCCCGATGCCAGCAAGTCGGCAAGCATTCCAATTGGGGTGCCGTTGCCTTGCACCCACCCCCAAAATCTCGGATGCCGATTGCCGTTCGTGTAAGGCAAAACGTTGTCGACAAACTCTTGATAGACAGTGGCTGCGTCTTGCGGTTCGATTGGGAGCGGCTGCGTCAGGCGATGCCTCACACTTTCGGGAACGCGCTGCCAGGCAGGCTTGTCGCGCACGCTTGAAAGGTAATCCAGCATGTCATCCAACATGCGATGACCGAGCGCGCGAAGCTCATCCCAATCTTGGGGGTCAAGCGACTCTTCGGTTTGATCGTTTGAATTCTTCATCCAGTCGGCGTGGACTTCGAAGGGCCGATTGCAGTTGCAGGTTCGCGCTAAAATCTCACGAGCGACTTCTCAAAATCTTTCACTTTTGGCAGATGCTTGCCCTTGCTCGGCGAGACCGAGTGCCCTTCGGCTCTCAGGCGTTGCGATTGCGCCTTCACTCCACCCGGAAACTTTTCGTTCAAGCTGCCGTCATCTCTTATCACTCGCCAGTAAGGCGTCACTTGCTTTCGCCCGTCTTGCAAGTCTTCTTCTGCTGCCTCTGCAGCGATGCGAACGAAGATGCCGGTAGTCAGCGGACACGCAACATCGACGCCGTTATCGCGCGCAAGCCGAGAGCGGATTTCGGAAACCGTGATGAGCTGTCCGTTCTTCGTTTTTCGAATGAGCGCATCAACATCCAGTGGCTTGGGTATCAGCATCGTGCCATTGCCCAACCGCTTGGCCATGCGCGGTGGAATGTCGACTATCTTTGAGTGGTCTTGCTTATCTAGCTTCTCGCGCCAGGACTTGCGCGAGGTGAATTTAGTGGGCATACGTTCAACCTCTTCGATAGTTACGACGAGCGTCGTCTGTTTTCAATCTCGCGCGCCTGTTCCAGCCAAGTTAGAAGCTCGTCGATCGATTGCATCTCTTGATCCTCCGGCGCCAACTCCTTGTACTTTCGCAAAGCCTCACACGCGCCGTTTAGATCGTCGAGCCGGTAATAAACAAGCGCGAGATTGTAATGAAGCGGAGAGAACGACGGTTCGAGCTCTGACGCAGTCTCGTAATGCAGCTTGGCTAACTGCAAATCGCCAGCGTCGAAATAGAGATTCGCCAAGTTGTAGTGGGCCTCGACATGACGCGGTTCGTTCTTCAGCGCGAGCGTGAAACAATCCAGCGCCTTAGTCGCCTTTCCCTCTTCAAGTTCGATGATCCCTAAATTACAGTAAGCGTCAGCGATGTTGTCGCCCTCGGCGATCGCTTCGCGGTACAACTGGGCGGCTTTCGCGTCGCCGCGCTCGTGCAGCAGCAACGCCTCCTCGAACGGACGCAACAATCGCGCGACTTGAGCTCGGGCCGGCTTGAACAAGTTCATCTGGCCCTGTATCTCACCCTCGACTTGCTTGAGCGTCAATCCTTGCCCGCGCAGCTCGCGCACGCGCCGGAACTGAGTCAAAGCGGTGAAATCGTAAAGCGGTTCGCCGCCCTCGGAAGAGACTGCCGCAGCTACGATGCCCTCTTCGGTCCAGCGGCGAATCACACGTTCGCTTAGCCCGAACAATTGTTTGATCTCGTGAACGGTGTAGGTCGACTTGACCCGTTGATAGTCTGCCTTTGACGGCGGGGGAGCCGGAAACCGCAGGACCTTCGTTTCTTTCTTGGCCATCTCGTGAAGCACGGCCTACGAAGCTTTTGACTTGCGAGCCCGCTTCGCCTTTGCCTCCTCCACTTCTTCCTGCTTCTGGGCTTTGCCTGTGGCCTTCACCATCGGTTTGCGTTGGGCTTGCTTGATGCTTTCCTTGAGCGCGGTCATTATATCGACGGTAGGCGCTTCTTCCTCGACGAAACCCGCCACTTCTTTGCCTTCGATCTTGGCTTCGATCACTTCTCTCAGCGCTTCGCTGTAGCGATCTCGTATC
The DNA here is from genome assembly GCA_035259295.1 of Blastocatellia bacterium. Lineage (GTDB taxonomy): Bacteria > Acidobacteriota > Blastocatellia > UBA7656 > UBA7656 > Onstottus_A. The sequence continues at coordinate 4,376 of DATFWM010000226.1, forward strand.
TCGATTTGGTCGATTGACGTCACCATTTGCTCGACAAGCGTTTGGGCAAGCTTCAGCTCGCTCTTGTCGATTTCCTGGTGGTCGAGTTGCGGCACTTCGCTAATCTTTCTCACTTCCTTTGGGTAACGAAGCTTGAAAACGACCAGCCCTTCGTCTTGTGGGGCGATCGCGACGAAGTCTTCGCGATCGCGAAGCACAACCTTGCCGAGTCCGACTTTGCCGGTATCTTTCAACACCTCGCGCAGCAGCGAGTAGGTCTTGGCCCCGACTTCGCCATCGGGACCGACAAAGTAAGGCGAGTCGTAGAGCATCGGCGGAATCTCAGACTTGTCCACGAAGCCAACAATGTCGATGACCTTGGTAGTCTTCAGCTTCACTTTGGCGATATCATCGGGCTCAAGGATCGCGTACTGATCTTTAGTGTACTGGTAGCCCTTGATGATGTCATCTTTGGTGACGACCTTATTGCACTTCTTGCATCGCTTGTCGTAGGCGATGGGGCCATAGTCATCCTTGTGAAGCTGGTTGAGGTGTATCTGTTCAGACGTTTCGATCGCATTGTAGACGCGAACCGGGATGGCTACTAACAAGAACCGGATGTGACCCTTCCATATTGAGCGCATTTCATATCTCCTCCGGGGCTGAGCGGATTATACACCGAGATTAGCGATTGCCGTCAATGACCGTCGCCTCAGTTCACAGCCCATCGACAGCCAGCCACTTCCGACCTTGCGCACACAACTCAACAAAGTTGCATGTCCGGCAACGCTCACCCGGCCTGGCGGGAAAGCTCTCGGGCACAGACCGGGAAACGATTCTCATCATCGCCTCATCAACCGCCTTCGCACACGCATCGCGCTCGATCAGTTCGTCTTTCAAACCTATTTCAACGTTCGGGGCCAGGAAGTGCAGCGTAGCCCGGAGGTTCACGACTTCTGGAATTAGCTCGTGCACTGCCAGAGCGTATGCTTGAATTTGTAATTCATAATCCGCAGCCGCTGTTTTAATTTCGGCGTCCAGAAGAAGATCGCGGTCAGTGGGCGAGGCTGAGACCGGCGCAAGAAACCCGAATGACAACTGTTGCTCGCCCGTGCTTCGTGGTCCGTTGTCAGCAGCAGATAATTTCTCGAACAGGGCGTTTACATTCGAAACTTGATCGCGTTTCCTGGCGCGAAACCGATTTGTCTTGAAGTCAATGATTTCGGCGCCCAAGCCTTCACGGTCGGACCGACAGATCAGAAGTTTGTCAATCGTGCCGCTTAGAATCCCAAGCGGGCGCCGCAGTCGAAACCGCTGCTCGCTTAATACTCCTGACGGAAAGTGATTAGTGCTGAGCGTTGAATGCTGAGTGCTTGCCCGGGCCATCTCGATACGCCCGCGCACGCTGCTTTCGACGTAATTGCGCGCTAGGGGCAGAACGTCGGCGACTGCCTTCTCCGGATCTATTTCCAAGACGCGGTCGCCAAGCTCTGCTGCCTTCAGTCTCAACGCTTCTTCCAAGCTGCTCCTGAGCGAATCGTAAAGATCATCGCCCTCCTGAAATCTCTCGCAGAAGCTGTGAATCACTGCGCCCTTAAGCGTCGCCGTCAAGTTTGCCGGCGGCTCGGGTGCTTCGGCATCGTTCCACGCCGCAACTTCCTCTTCAGACGGCGTGCGCAGCACTCGATCGAAGTAATACTGCCGCGGGCAGCGACTATAGTTCAACAGCTGAGTCACGCTGAACCGGTGGAGTCCGATGGCACGCTCGGGCGTGAGCCGCTTGAGAAGCGGAAATTGATCTTCCGCCGGCGGATGCAGATCTTTGTTAGCTTGTCCGACGCTAGCCGCTTCGAGTTCGTCTACCGCTCTTGGCGGACCATCGACCAGATTGATCGTCAATTGAACCTCGACACCTTTTGCTGGTATGAGCGACCGAGTCTCGATTTCATTGCCGAGTTCGAGCGCTTCGGAAATCCATTCGAGCCACGAACCCCGCAAGCTCCTCAGGTCCTTCGCCGCACCCGAAAGTATCAGCCGTTCCTCGGCGCGTGTCGCAGCGACGTACAGCAAGCGCATGCTTTCGAACTGCTCGCGCAGCTTTGCGCGTTCCGTGAACAAGGCGAACGTCGAACCAGCGGCGAGATTGCCTCGTCCGTCAGTGACCTTCAACGTCAGTCCGCGATGCCGATCAAGCGCCCACCATTCGCGGCGGTTATCGGGTTGGCGATGGAGGTCCGGAATGATTACCACCGGAAACTCGAGTCCTTTTGATTGATGAATCGACATCAATCGAACGGCGTCTGCCGATTCGTCTATCTGCCCCTCGCTTTCGCGTCCACCGGCTTCTTCGAAATCATGAACAAACCTCACGAAGTCTCGGATCATGTGAGCGCCCGAACGCTCGAAGCGCTCGGCAAGGGCGAACAGCTTCTCAATGTTGGCGAGCCGTGCGGCGCCGTCGAAGTGCGCCGCGGCAACCACGCGATACTCCGAGGCCTCGACCGCAAATCGCAGAAGCTCCGACATTCGCGATCGCTTCGCGCGGCCGATCAGTTCTTGCAACAACTCACGCGCGCGCTCAATGGCTGTCGGCTCTGCGTGGTCGATAAGTTCGATTTGCTCGTGTTCGTTCAACGCTTGAAGCAGAGGCCGAACCGCTTTGCTATTTGCGCAGCGAAGCGTCAGCAACTCATCATCTGACAAACCGCAAATCGGCGAGCGCAGCAACGCCGCCAGCGCCACCTCGTCGGTCTTGTTGTCCAGGAAACGCAAGAGCTGTATGAGGTCCGTTATCTCCTCCCGTGCATAGAAGCCTCTGCCGTCGATGGTGATGTATGGAATACCCGCGCGACGAAACGCGGACTCGTAGATGTGAGCCTCGGTCATCGCTCGAAACAGCAGCGCGATGTCACGGTACTCGATGGCGCGCGTTCTGAGTTCAGCCTTCAGGCTGTTGTGCAAGCTCAAGCTTGAACTCTGAGCCTCGCGCCCGACGAGCGAGATTATTCGCGAAGCCAACTGCTCGGCGTCGCGCTCGCGAGGCGTCTTGTGCAACTGCTGGTCTTCGGCTTTGTCGTCTTTAAGATCAACAAGCAGCTCGACCAGCAGTGAAGTGTCTTCGTCTTCACGCGCCGCGACCCCTTCCTCGTGCTCGACATAACCGAGTTGATAGAGCACGTTAGCGGTTGTCGCTTCACCGCTGCTTTCTTCGACAAGCTTGCATGTGACTTTTTCGTCAGGCTGGAAAACGCGCTCAAACAAGAAGTTGAAGAAGCGAGTCAGCCCGGGCCGGCTGCGGAAGTTTCGATTGAGCGTCGCCGGCAAGCCATCCTGCGAAACGATCCTCGCGGTCATTTCGCGAAACACGTCAACGTCGGCGCCTCTGAAGCCGTAAATTGATTGCTTGCGATCGCCGACGATGAACAGATTCGAGCGTAGCACAGACTTCAGTCTGTAATCTTGTCTCTGGGTCTCGGAGTCAGACAGACTGAAGTCTGTGCTACCAAGCGCCAGCTTGGCCATCAAATCGCGCTGCAAGCCGTTCGTGTCCTGAAACTCGTCGACCAGAAAGAACCGGTAGCGCGCGCCGGTTCTTCGCAATACTTCCGGGTGATCTTCGAGCAGCCTAAGCGCTCTAAGCTGCAGGTCATCGAAATCGAGTGCCGACCTGCGCCGCTTCTCTTCATCGAGGCGCCGCTCGACGCTCGCGACTGCCTCGATCAACTCGCGCGCGTAGTGTCGCGCGCTCAGGTCGAAGAAAATTTGTGGAACGCGACAGCGTAGCCTTTCGTCCCAGATCAACCGATCCAGTTCTTTGATGGTCTCTCTTATTCGCCCCTGCGGTGTCGGTCGCGCCGCCTCTCGAAATTTCTGAATCTCCTCCGAGAACTGAGCGCGCGGGGTCGCGTCAGTAACCGCGGCGAGAAACTCGCGAAGCGCAGGCCAGCGCCGCGCAGCCTCTCTTCGTTTGCGCTCAGCCGCGCTCGAGAGTCCGCGAGCTTCAATGAACTCGCGCATCTTTAAATCCAGTTCGCTGACAGCGCGCTGGTAATCCTCGATGGTCTTATGACTCTTATCGCTCGCCGCGCCAAGCTGTTCAAAGCTCAAACCTTGATTGCGCATCGACCGATAAATTCCAATCAGCCCGCGAGCTAGTCTCACGCGACCGACTCCAGCCGCAAGCTCCGTGATCGCTTGATGACCGGCACTGATAAACTCGGTGAGCGTTTCTTCGACTACAGCCTCTTCCAGCATCGCCGACTGATGCGCGTCCAGCAACACGAACTGCGGGTCGAGGTCAGCCTCGACCGGGAACTCGCGCAACAGCCTCGCGCAGAAACCGTGAATGGTGTTGATGATCGCGCCGTCGAGCGTCCGCTTGTGGCGCATCCACCGAGTTCGCTCGGCGGGCGGGGCTGACGCCAGAAGCTTGTCCAGCTCGCTTCTGAGCCGCTCGCGCATCTCGTTAGCCGCGCGGTTGGTGAAGGTGATGGCGACGATTTGATCTACGCTGATGTCTTGGGTGCGAAGGATGTGCAGGTATCGCTCGACAAGCACCATCGTTTTTCCGGCGCCGGGCCCCGCGGTCACGGAGACGTGGCGGTCGAGCGTGTGCGCAGCGAGTTG
>DATFWM010000227.1:0-3984 GCA_035259295.1 Blastocatellia bacterium
GCTTCGTAGGCTTCACGGCCTGATGGCGGTGTAGGTTTGGGTTTGTCTTGCTGAGCCAGTAATGCGTGCGGCGACGCGAATATGAAAGCAGTCGCTGTCGCTACAGAAACCAGGTGATTCTTCAGCTCCTTTGCACGGCGGTTGGTCACGGCGCACCTCCAAATGCGATCTAGGATTGCTTGGTTTGGGGCGAGTATAATTCTGTGGCTCCGCTGTTCGCAAGGTTTGTTTTCGACCACCACGACAGAGATCCAACAATCGAGCCGTCTTCATTTGCGCGCTCTCTCGATCTCCGTAGTCACCTGACCGATGATCTCTCGCTCGCTGAACGGCATCCAACGGTGCCCTCTGCCCGCGCCATAGATGATCTTCCCTTCAAAACCCGGATCGGCCTTTGACAGAAATCCGTCAAGCAATTTCACTGCGTTGTTCAAGAAGTAATCGTCCGCCTCGCCAACCCAGATCGTCCAGCTTGCCTAGTTGGTTGCTCCGCCATGCGGCAATTGTTTTCCGTGGCTAGCTTGCCTGGCTGTTCAACGAGACCCCTTGCTTGACACCCTTAAGTGCTTATCCTAAGATCAGGTTCTGCGCGGTTCCCTTTCAATCGATGAGCAGCAGTTAGAGAGGTTGCTCGGCTGGATATGCCGACACTTGGTGAAGAACTGAAACACAAACGAGAGGAGCGCGGCATCACGCTTGCCGAAATATCGGAAGAGACTCGCATCGGCACGCGGTTCCTCAAGGCCATAGAAGCGAATAACTTTTCAATTCTTCCGGGCGGCATCTTCACTCGGTCATTCATTCGAGCTTACGCAAAACAAGTCGGCATGGATGAAGATCAAGCGATCAGCTTGTATCTTCAACAAGTTGCTGGCTCGGCGGTCGACGAACATGAGTCTGTGAATCAAACTACCGAGCAACCAGCAGCGGAAAAAATTAGTACGCTGCCCACTGCCATAAGGCCTGCTTCTCAACCTTCTGTCCCCGCCGTGGAGGGCTCCCGGCGATTCCAGCCGATCGCGTTCCGACCATCACCAGCGCGAACCAGTTGGTCTACGATCGTCATCAGCGGTGGCATTGTAGTTTTCGTCGTCATTGTTGTTCTCCTTCTGGTCAAACAGTTGAATCGAGGCTCAGGCGAAACCGGGTCACGCGCTACGTCGGTCACACAAAGGAACGCCCCTTCCACTTCCGCAACTCAACCGCCTAGCCAAGCCCCCGCGCAACCGTCGCCACAACCCGCGGCGCCCGAACAACCGATTCAGACCGCTGAATCCTCCGGTCAACCTCTCATTGTGAAGGTCGAAGCGGCCACCGGAGATAGTTGGATTAAGTACCAAATCGATGATGCAAAGCCAACAACGCTGGTTTTGAAGCAGGGACAGTCGCACGACCTGCCACCCGCGCAGAGTCAGGTCACGCTCAATTATGGCAATCGACTCACGCTCAAACTGAAAATAAACAACCGCGACGCCAACTTCCCTCCCGAGACTCCAAAGTTCGCTTCGCATGTAGTGATCTCGCGCGACAATTTTAAGGCTTACTTCCAATAACCAGTCGCCATATTTGGAGTGCGTCTGTGGCGCTCCGCTTTGACTGTATTACTGCGCAAACAATCCAAAGCGGGCCGGCAAAAAAAACGCTCGCCGCACTCCAAGTTGGCTTCTGACTACTGACCACTGGCTACTGACCTCTGCCCTTTGCTACTATCCAAGGCGCAACAAGAATTCCGCTCGAAAGGCTTCAATCGATGACCACTTTGATGAACCGTCCGCTTGCCGAGGTAGATCCTGAAGTCGCAGCAACTATTGCAAACGAAGAACGCAGACTGGCTTATAACCTTGAGATGATCGCATCCGAGAACTTCGTCTCCGAAGCCGTGCTCGAAGCGATGGGCTCGGTGTTAACCAATAAGTATGCCGAAGGCGTTCCGGGCAAGCGATACTACGGAGGCTGCGAGTTCGTCGATGAAGCAGAGAACCTCGCTCGCGAGCGGGCCAAACAAATTTTCGGCTGCGAGCACGTGAACGTTCAGCCTCATTCCGGCTCGCAAGCGAACATGGCCGTGTACCTGGCGGCGCTTGAATACGGCGACACGATTCTGGGAATGAATCTCTCGCATGGCGGCCATCTGACTCACGGGCACCCTCTCAACTTTTCGGGCCGCAGCTACAAGGTCGTTCCGTATGGCGTGACTAAAGAAACAGAGACTATCGACTACGGTGAGCTTGAGCGACTGGCCCACGAGCACAAGCCCAAGATGATCTTATGCGGCGCGTCGGCTTATTCGCGGATCATCGACTTCGAGCGCATCGGCAACATAGCTCGCGACGTCGGCGCTTATTCGATGGCGGACATCGCGCACATCGCCGGGATGGTGGCAGTCGGTTTGCACCCAAGCCCGGTGCCACATATGGACTTCGTGACGACGACGACGCACAAAACCCTTCGCGGCCCGCGCGCAGGAATGGTTATGTGCCGCGAGAAGTTTCAGAAGGAATTAGATCGCGCGGTCTTCCCAACCGTGCAGGGCGGCCCCCTCATGCATATCATCGCGGCGAAGGCGGTGTGCTTCAAAGAGGCTCTGGAAGCCGGTTTCAAGGCTTATCAACAACAGGTCATCGCCAATGCCAAAGCGTTGGCCGAAACTCTCTCGAGTCACGGGTTCAGAATCGTCTCGGGCGGAACTGACAACCATCTTATGTTGGTCGATGTCTTCGCGCGCGGATTGACCGGCGCGCAAGCAGAGAAGGGTCTCGAGCGCGCGGCGATAACAATTAATAAGAACGCGATTCCATTCGACACTCAGCCTCCGCTGAAGCCATCGGGAATTCGAATCGGCACGCCCGCACTGACGACTCGCGGAATGAAGGAAGAAGAGATGAGGGTAATCGCGGATTGGATCGGCGAAGTGCTTGCTGATCCAGAGGACGAATCCGTGCAAGAAGGCGTTCGCAGTCGTGTTAAGGAACTTTGCGAGAGATTCCCAATCTATGAGAATCGCCTCGTTCGCAGCCGCACTCAGCATTTGTCTAGATGAGTTAATGGAAGAAGTATTCGGTCCCGGCGGGTTAATCGCCCAACATCATCCTAACTACGAATACCGGCCCGGTCAGGTCGAGATGGCCGAGGCTGTCAATAACATTCTGAAAGACGGCGGCATCTCGCTCATCGAAGCGGGAACTGGGACCGGCAAGACGCTCGCTTATCTGATACCGGCGCTCGCTGCGGGCCGTCGTGTGCTTGTCTCAACCGCGACCAAGAACCTCCAAGAGCAGCTTCATAAGAAAGATGTTCCGTTTCTTCAAAAGATCATTCCACGAGAATTTAAAGTCACTTGCATGAAAGGCCGCTCAAATTACGCTTGTCTCTACCGATTGAAAAAGTCCGCGGCGGCGCCGATCCTCGAAGGATTGGATGAGGTCGATTACTTCGATCAGATTCGCAAGTGGGCAGCCGAGAGCGAAACCGGCGACCGCGCCGAGCTGACCGATCTGCCCGAAGAACTTTCATTCTGGCATGAGATCGACGCGCGAGCCGACACTTGTCTCGGCCAGAAGTGTCCCGAGTTTGACGCGTGTTTCATAACTCGGATGCGCCGCCAGGCGATGGAAGCCGACGTGGTCATCGTAAATCATCATCTCTTCTTTGCAGATCTTGCGTTGCGTGGTGGAGATTACGGCGCCGTTTTACCGGATTACAACACGGTGATCTTCGATGAGGCTCACGAGCTTGAAGACGTTGCCGCTTCCTACTTTGGAACAAGCGTGTCGAACTACCGCGTAAATGATTTAATCCAAGACGCGAACAAGCTCGAAATCAAAGACGCTGACCAGCAAGCCGAACTGGTGAAAGCGCTCGCGAGGTTGACTCAGCGATCGGATACGTTTTGGCTTTCGTTTCGCGGAGAGGATCAAGATTCGTCCGAACAAAACGGCGAGTCAGGCCGGTGGCGTCCCAAGCGAAGCACTTATCGACGAGGTG
>DATFWM010000228.1:0-2458 GCA_035259295.1 Blastocatellia bacterium
CACGACGGGCTTGCCGATCGCGAGCGCGTTGATGGAAAAACAAGACGGATCAGAGCGCCCGCTGCCGCGTGAGAAGTTCTATGTCCCAGGATCGATCTTGCAGGTGCGAGTCGACAACACCAACCCGCTCGCTTACGGGATGAGTGAAGAGGTCGACGTGTTCTTCGACAACAGCCCGGTGTTCCGCTTGCGCCCAGAAGCTGCAATGTTGGGCGTTAAACCAGTCGCGTGGTTCGAGAGCGACAAGCCGCTCCGAAGCGGTTGGGCCTGGGGACAAAAATATCTTCAAGACGGCGTTGCAGTGGCTGAAGCGAAAGTCGGAAAAGGGAGGCTGTTTCTTTTCGGACCGGAGATTACATTTCGTGGTCAGCCCCACGGAACCTTTAAGTTTCTGTTCAATGGCATCTACTACGGGGGCGCCGAAGCTGTGAAGATGAACTAGTTCACTGTATCAGGTATTTCGATCGCGCGAGGTGACCGATTTAGCTCAGTCACAGGTAGGGAAGAGGGACTTGTCACAGCTGGCTTTTGCAGACTGAACCGAAAGAACCGATCATACCTTCACCCGTTACGAGCGCGTTATCGTTGGGATCGTGTCCGACAGCTAGCTAGGCTGCAATCTTCGCCTTCACTGCTTCGCTGCACAAAATCGGAGTTTCAAAGTGAATAACACCGCTGCTGATCGTCCCAGACCGCGCTAACCCCGTCTTGCGAAGGAGTGAGAGCATCGCGCGATTGTCGGCCAACACGTCGACGCTGAAATGAGTCACGCCATTGCCGCAGGCAATCGAGATCAATTCGTCGATCAGCAAAGTCGCGATACCTCGTCGGCGCATCTCATCCGCCACCAGGAACGCGATATCCGCGACCGCCGGCCGCTCGTCGAAGACCACATATCGCCCCTCCGCCACGATCATCTCTTCATCCGCCTCTCGCTGAGTCAGTATGAGCGCTACGTGCCGGGAACCATCGATGTCTGCAAGATAATCCAGCAGCGAGTCCGAAATCGAGGTCATTGGCGACAGAAACCGATACCGAATTGCTTCCGGTGAGCAACGCGCAAAGAAGGCCGCCAACGGCTCGCGATCATCGAAACACAACTGTCGCATTCGAAGCTTGCTGCCGTCGCGTAATCGGATGTCGCGCGGAAAGCGCCGGAGCAAGCGAGTTGCATCGTCGTACGTAAGTGCCGGCGCCAGTCGCGTTCGAACAGCCCTGGCAATTGAGTTCGTCATACCTTCTTCGCTTGCAGATGGGCCTCGAGGAACCACAGGTCCTTGTCGAGCGTCCTTGATATCTCCGTGAACAGATCAGCAGTAGTCGGATCGCCGAGTCGATCGGATTCCTTGATCGCGCTGCGCACCGATGCGGCCAGATGGGCGATTTGGCCGGCGAGACTTGCCACATGCTCTGGCCCATCGACGGCACTCAAGTCGTATTCAGGAATGCTGGAGACATTGGCCGATTGGCGAGTCGTCCCGGCTGCCGTGCCTCCCAGTGTTGCCACTCGCTCGGCAAGCAAGTCGCAAGCTTCCTCAACGCGCTCGGCCACATTGTCGAAGAGTTCGTGGAGTTGAATGAAGTCTGATCCCTTGACATTCCAATGCGCGTACTTGGTCTGGTTGAAGAGATCAACCATGTCAGCGAGTCTTTGGTTCAAGAGGGTTATCAGGGAACGCCGTGTCGACTCCTCCAGGTCGATCAGCGTGTTGTAAGTTCGAAATTCCAGAACGCTTTTCATCTTTCTAACCTCCTAAAGTTGAATCCACCAGCGATCACGAGAGCGGGCGACGAGCCGTTGAAAATACGTCACTTGACACTGCTTGCATCGGGTGGGCGGCGCACCAGATTTATGAATCGTGCTCCCACCGCGACCGCCCCGGCCACCAACGCCTCATTCAGACTGCTTCCCGCAAGCGCCAGAAGCGCAGCGACCGCAGTGACGAAGGTAATCGCCATCGTGGACAGCGCATTGATAGTCATCCTGGTTTGTTCGTTCGCCATGCCCACCCTTTCCTTTACTCGTATGTTTCTCGGCTCCACGCGAACATTCTTTTGGCTGACGAGCACTTCGGGAAAAATCGTTTCTTAGCTCCTGCTACTCAAAGAGGACCATCACAGATTTTGAGTGCGGCCCGGATCGAGGCTAGCGATGTCGATCACAAACCGATAGCGCACGTCGCTCCTTACCGCGCGCTCGTAGGCCTCGTTGATCTGCTGGATTGGTATCACCTCCACGTCGGAAGCCACGCCGTGCTCCGCGCAGAAATCGAGCATCTCCTGCGTCTCGCGAATCCCTCCAATCGCTGAACCTGCGAGCCGCCGCCGACCTGCGATGAGTGAGAAGGCGGAAAGCGGTGTTGGATCGGGCGCGCCCACCAGTACCATCGTACCGTCGCGGCGAAGCAGGTTCAGATAGGCGTTGTAGTCGTGTTTCGCCGACACGGTGTCGAGGATA
>DATFWM010000229.1:0-6182 GCA_035259295.1 Blastocatellia bacterium
CGTTGCCGAAGTCGCGCGTCTGCTGGCGCAAGGAAGGATTGTGGGTTGGTTTCGCGGCGCGATGGAGTTTGGTCCGCGCAGTCTTGGCGCTCGAAGCATTCTGGCTTCGCCGACCAGTGAGATGATGCGCGACAATTTGAATACGTTCATCAAACATCGTGAAGAGTTTCGACCCTTCTGCGCGGCGGCGCCCGAAGAACGTGTCGAGGAATTCTTCGAGCCAAGCCAGCTGAATGAGTTTCTTCAGGGTGTGAGTCGAATCAAGGAGGGTAAGCAGCAGTTCGTTCCGGCAGCGATATTCGGCGACGGTCTTGTGCGAGTTCACAGCGTGAGCCGCAAGACCAACAGTTCGTTCTGGAAGCTGCTCGGAAAGTTCGGCGAGGTTAGTGGCGTGCCCGTGCTTTTGAACACCTCGTTCAATCTGTTCGGCGAGCCGGTTGTTTCGACGCCCCGCGAAGCGGTGAGAGGTTTTTATTGTTCGGGCATCGATTGTCTGGCTATTGGTAATTTCCTTGTAAAGAAGTGACAGCGATTTTGGATTTTGGATTCCAATCGCCTCAGCAATCCGAAATCCAAAATCTAAAAATCCAAGATCTAGAGTCAGGAAGCAAGATGTCAAAACGAACTTATTTGGTGACCGGCGGGGCGGGCTTCATCGGGAGTCATATCGCCGAACGATTGGCGCGTGACGGCGATAAGGTGCGCGTGCTCGACGACTTAAGCTCAGGCAAGGAAGCCAATCTTCAATCATTCGCCGACCAGATTGAGTTGATTCGCGGTGACATCCGCGATGCGACGCTGGTCAAGCGAGCGATGAAGGACGTCGAGGTCGTCTTTCACGAGGCTGCTCTCGGCTCGGTTCCGCGGTCGGTTGCTGACCCGCTGACAACTCACGAAGTGAATATCACTGGAACGCTCAACGTTTTGCTTGCCGCGCGAGACGCCGGCGTGCGTCGAGTTGTGTATGCCTCGAGTTCGTCGGTTTATGGTGAAACGCCTGAACTGCCGAAGCACGAGAAGATGGCGCCGCACCCCCTCTCGCCGTACGCGCTCTCGAAGCTTTCGGGGGAGCATTACGCCAAGGTTTTCAAACAGGTTTATGGCTTCGAGGTTGTGTCACTGCGTTACTTCAACATTTTTGGCCCCCGACAGGATCCCGAGTCCCAATACGCTGCGGTCATTCCAAGATTCATCACAGCGTTGTTAAGTGAGACAAGTCCAGTCGTGTACGGTGATGGTCTCCAGTCGCGCGACTTCACTTATGTCGAGAACGTTGTCAACGCCAACCTGCTTGCTGCTCAAGCCGAGGGGGTCGAAGGCGAGGCGTTCAATGTCGCGTGTGGCGGGCGCTACACATTGCTGGAGCTTCTGGCAAAGTTGAAAGAGATAATCCCTAGCCGCACTGGACCAATTCACGAAGCTGCACGCGCAGGCGACGTGCGAGACTCGCAAGCGTCGATTGAAGCGGCCGAGCGTGAGTTGGGCTATCGAGTCTCGGTCGATTTTGATGAGGGACTTCGCCGGACAGTGAATTGGTACGCCACTATGATAGACGGGCCAGCTTGACTATGAAATCACACGGATCAGGAGACAGCGCCAATGCTGCGCTCCGCCTTCTTATCGCTTTCAAGCGTAAAGCGGTCGCGACGGTCACCGCCATTTTGGCCCTCAACTCTTCTCAAGTCTGAACGCAGACGGAAAATCCGCAGGTGCAGTATAAACAACCGCCGTTGTGTTGCAGGGTCGAGCCGCATTCTGGGCAAATGTTCTTCGCAAGCATTTGATTCTCTGGCCGCTGCATTTCTTCTTGAGCCGCCGCAGCGAGAGTCAGAGGCTCCATCATCTCAGCGGGATCGGTGCTGAGCACCTGGCGCTCGCGAGACCCGTCGCGATAAACCGTTATGCCTTTGCAACCCAGTTCGTAGGCGAGCAGGTACGCCCGGTTGACATCATCAACCGTGGCGCTGTTTGGGAAATTTATGGTCTTGGAGACTGCCGCGTCGATGTGCTTCTGAAAGGCTGCCTGCATGCGAACGTGCCACTCGGGAGCGATCTCGTGAGTGGTCACAAATACTCGCTTTGCTTCGCCCGGGACGTTCGGAAAATCGTGTAATGAGCCCTTCTCTGCGACGCGCTTCATCAGCTCTTCGGTGTAGAAGCCGTGCTCGCGAGAGTATTGTTCGAACAGCGGATGCACGAACATCATGCTCTCGGATTCAAACGACAATCGCCGATAGGCAATCGAGTAGATGGGCTCGATGCCGCTCGAGCAGTTCGCAATCAGGCTGATCGTTCCAGTCGGCGCGACGGTTGTCACAGTAGCGTTGCGGCGCGGCTCGCGGCAGCAAGCGTTTCCCAACTTCCCTTCCCCGCCACCGTAGATGCTCTCATGAAACCATCGCGGGAACGGCCCTCTTTGCTTGGCCAACTCTACCGAAGCGGCGAGCGCCTCGCGGGAGATAAAGCTCATTACTTCTTCACCGAGCCTGACGGCTTCCTCCGAGTCATAGGGTATGCCAAGCAGTACCAGCAAGTCAGCCCATCCCATCACCCCGAGACCGATCTTGCGATTCTGCCTGGTGATCTGCGCAATCTGTGGGATCGGAAACTCGCTCACGTCGATGATGTTGTCGAGGAAATGAACCCCGAGCGAAACGACTTTCTTCAGTCGATCGCAGTCGATTGCGCCGTCGCGATAGAACTTCGAGAGATTTATCGAACCGAGCACGCAGGATTCATAGGGTAGCAGCGGCTGTTCGCCACAGGGATTTGTGCTTTCGATCGGGCCAAGCTCGGGCGTAGGATTGTCGCAATTGATTCGGTCGATGAAGATCACGCCAGGCTCACCGTTGCGCCAAGCCGACTCGACGATTCGATCAAGCACGTCACTCGCGTCCAATTGTCCGGCGACTTCACGAGTGCGCGGATTGATCAAGTTGTATCGCTCACCAGTCTTGACCTTTTCCATGAACTCATCGGTCACAGCGACAGAGATATTGAAGGTGTTCAGCTCAAGTGGATTAGTTTTTGCAGCTATGAATTCTTCAATGTCGGGGTGATCGACTCGAAGAATCGCCATATTCGCGCCCGCGCGTTTGCCTCCGAGCTTGGTAACCTCGGTTGCGAAGTTGTAAAGCCGCATGAACGAGACAGGCCCGCTCGAAACACCCTGCGTCGATTCGATAACGTCTTCCTTTGGGCGCAACCGAGAGAAAGAGAAGCCCGTCCCGCCGCCGCTCTTTTGAATCAACGCCGTGTCGCGCAACGTATCGAAGATGCCTTCCATCGAATCTTCCACTGGCAGCACGAAGCAAGCTGAGAGCTGAGCAAGGTTTCGCCCGGCATTCATCAGCGCCGGCGAGTTCGGAAGAAACCCGAGGCTGACCATAATTTCGAAGAAGGCCTCTTCAGTAGCGGCTGCGTCGGCGGGAGTTACGTATTGCAAGTCGGCGGACGCTATGCTGCGCGCGACTCGACGGAACATCTCCTCGGGAGTTTCGATTAGCCTTCCTTGGGAGTCGCGCGCCAGAACTCGCTTCTCCAAAATCCGCCGGGCGTTATCGGTCAGCTCGCTGTGCATCGTCTTTGAGGTTGGCTCAAGAAGTTAGCGCGGTCACGTGGGTCCTCACGGTCTCGCCAAGCGTCTCGATGTTGTAGCCGCCTTCTAGAACCGAGAGCACTCGACCCGAGGCCTGGCGACCGGCGATCTCCATCACCTGCTTTGTCATCTCCGTGAAGTCGTGGTCCTCAAGCATCAATCCTCCTAGCGGATCGCCCCGGTGGGCATCGAACCCGGCCGAGATGATGATCAAATCAGGCGGGAATTTCTTTTCGATCATTTTAAGCGCATCGGCAAAAGCTTCCCGGTGCGCGTCCGCGGAAGTTCCCGCCGAGAGCGGAATGTTCAAAGTCGTTCCTTCGCCCTTGTCCAATCCTCGCTCGTCCGCCGCGCCCGTCCCTGGATAGTACGGGTATTGATGCGTCGAGAAATAAAATACCGACGGGTCTCGATAAAAAATCTCCTGCGTACCGTTCCCGTGATGAACATCCCAGTCGATAATCAACACACGATCAGCCCCGTAGTGGACTTGCGCGTATCGCGCGGCTATCGCTGCGTTGTTGAACAGACAGAATCCCATCGCGCGGTTTGAGGTCGCGTGATGTCCGGGGGGTCTCACTAACGCGATGGCATTACTTTCGTGGCCACTGAAAACGTGATCGACCGCAACTGTGGCCGCGCCAGCCGCCAGCCGCGCCACCTCGAAGGACTCCGAAGAGATCACCGTGTCCATGTCAATAAACCGCACGCCTTGCTCGCAAAGATTTCTAATCTGCTCGATCAGCCGGTAGCTGTGACAACGCATTATGTCGTCATCAGAGACCGGCCGAGGCGCCAGGTGAGCGAGTTTCGCCCAAAGCGCTTCGTCTTCCTGCAATGCCGAGATGATGACTCTGAGCCGTTCTGGATTTTCTGGATGGTTCGCAGTCTCGTGTTTAAGATAAGCGGGGTCGTAGATGAGCGCGGTCGCCATGCCGACGATTATAGATGAAGGATGTCCGAGGAATGAAACGTGATGCGTGATCCGTGATCACGAATCACGGATCACGCATCACGGATCACCAATCACTTCCTACTCATATCGAAGCGCGATCATTGGATCGACCCGGGTAGCCCGTCGCGCCGGTACAAAACTCGCTATCAGAGCGACGCTTCCAAGCAACAACGAGATGCCGGCGAACGTCAACGGATCGTGCGCGCTGACTCCAAACAGGAGACTCGACATCACACGCGTAGCCGCAAACGCTCCCGCGAGCCCAATGGCTACGCCGATCAAAGTCATGATCATTCCCTGCCTGACGACCAGAGCGACCACGTCCTTTGGTTCGGCGCCCAGAGCCATTCTTATCCCGATCTCGTGCGTGCGCTGCGTGACTGAGTAAGAAATAACGCCGTAGATTCCAACCGCCGCTAACAGCAAAGCGACCGCGGCGAAGATGCCGAGCAAGAACATCGAGAATCGCTTTTGCAACGCCGAGTTCGATACGATCTTGTCCATGGACATCACTCGATAGATGGGTTGATCTCTGTCGATCGAATCCATCGCGCCGCGGATCGGCGCTACTATTCCGCCCTGTGAAGACGGGCTCCGCACGATCAAGTACATGTCCCGTTGCGGACTTTGCGTTTGCGGAAAGTAGTACTGGACCTTTGTCTTGCCGTCTAATCCGTATTGCTTGACGTGGCCGACCACTCCGACGATCTGTCGCCAATGTGGCTGACCTCTTGTGCCTTCGAAGAAGGCAGCGATGCGCTTGCCGATTGGATCCTGATCGGGCCAATACTGATCTGCAAGGGTCTCGTCGACTATCGCAACGGGAAGCGAATCCTTCGAGTCACTATCGGAGAAGTAGCGCCCTCGAAGCAGCGGAATACCCATCGCCTTGAAGTAATCTGGACTGACCATGTGAGGATCACCGTGAGGACTCGGCTCGCCTTGCGGAACTTGAAATCCCTCGACCGCAAATGAGGCGTTCCACCCGTCGTTACCCATCGGGATATTGTTTCCGATCGCCGCGAACATGACTCCAGGCAAGCCCTGGACTCGTTGAACGACCTGCTCAAAGAACGAGGCGATCTGTTGGTTCTCGGCATACTTTGAACGCGGCAAGGAGAGTTGCATCGTAAGAACGTTCGAAGGGTTGAAACCCGGACTGACCTGCTGAAGGCGAATAAAGCTTCTTACCAGTAGCCCGGCGCATATCAACAAAACGAGCGCAACGGCCACCTCAAATACCACCAGCGTAGCGCGAACGCGATTGCGATGGCTTCCTTCGGCGCCGCCGCGGCCCCCTTCCTTGAGTGATTCATTTAGATCAGGTTTCGACGCGTGAAGAGCCGGCACTACTCCGAAGATCACTCCTGTCAACATAGACACGACGAATGTGAATAGGAGCACCTGTGGGTTGATGTTAATGTCCTTCCAACCGACGATGAAACCAGTGATATCCTCAGGAACTCCGAGGACCAGCGCGCGAATTCCGACGAAGGCTAACAACAGCCCGAGCATTCCGCCGAGCGCAGCGAGCAAAATGCTCTCAGTTAAGAGCTGTCGGACAACTCGCGATCGGCTCGCGCCTAACGCAGTTCGCACCGCTATTTCCTTCTGGCGGGACGACGCGCG
>DATFWM010000230.1:0-6157 GCA_035259295.1 Blastocatellia bacterium
GCTCCATGCCTTTTTGGGAACGGCCAGTCAAGAAAGAAGCTGCGGACGAGATCATCAGCAGCATAGCTCGCAGCGAAGCCGCACTTGCGCCGCTGTGGGGCAAGTTCGAAAGAAGGGTAAAGTACTTCCGATACCCGGCCCTGAAACTCGGCATGGACGTCGGGCGTCCGCGCAAGATTAGGCTCTTCCTCAAGCATAACTCTTATGTTGAAGTTCCCGCGACGATAGACCCGCGAGATGACAAGTTCAGCCAGGTCTATTGCGCCTCGCTGGCTCGCGGAGACGTCGGCTGCGCCAACTTCACCACCGCCACTTTTAAGTCGCTGCTCCTGGATAAGACGCTAAAGGCGCGCGCGACGGCTCAAAAGCTCGCAGGCCGCGATGTGAAACACATATTGATGTTTTCTGCAAACCAGCTCACCTCTGATTTGCTGGACGAAATGCTGAAATGGTACAAGGCGATGGGCGTGCGATTCATTTCTCTCGACGAAGCGCTGGGAGATCCCTTTTACGCCGTCGATGATGTGACGAACAGAGGCAACGAGATAATCTGGGAAACCCGACGAGCGCTGTTGAATCCCGATTCAGAGCAATGATCTGATGAGCAAGCGGTCCAGCATCAGTGTTTTCTTCCCGGCATACAATGACGCCGGCACTATCGCAACAATGGTGGTGCGGGCAGATCGCACACTCAGGAAGCTTACCGATGACTACGAAGTGATCGTCGTGAACGATGGGAGCCGCGATGACACAGCGCTCGTCCTGTCTGAGCTTCAAACGGTATACCCAAAGCTGCGCGTGATTCATCACCCGACAAACAGGGGTTATGGGAGCGCGCTGAGAACGGGGTTCGAGAGCGCTACAAAAGAATGGATCTTTTACACCGACGGAGACGCGCAATACGACGTCCGAGAGCTGCAGAAGCTCGTTCCCCTTATGATCGATAATGTGGATGTGGTGAATGGATACAAAATCAGCCGCTCTGACCCGTTGCACCGCATCATCATTGGTGACATTTATTGCTGGATCGTCCGGCTCGCGTTCGGAATAAAGATTCGAGACGTCGATTGTGATTTCAGGCTGGTGCGTCGCGCCAGCTACAACCGAGTGCGGCTCGCTTCTACCAGCGGAACGATCTGCGTCGAGATGATCAAGAGCTTTCAGGACGCCGGTCTGCGCTTCGCCGAGGCGCCCGTGCATCACTATCATCGCGCCTACGGCAAATCACAGTTCTTTAATTTCACGCGTCTGTTCAAGACTTTCATGGAGTTGAGCCGCCTGTGGTGGCGGTTGGTCGTTATGCGGAGAGCGCAGGTAGTGCATCCTGCGGAAGTGGCTTCCATTTCTGTGACTGAAAAGGTTCACGAAGAGTAAACACCGACAGGCCCAATCCGTACTTGATTCACATGCGAGATGAAGAATACCGGGCGATGTTCGAGCTTGAGGAGCGCCTGTGGTGGTACCAAGGCATGCGCGCGATTACGATTTCACTGCTCGGCAAGAGCATGAGTTTGAACGGAGCGAAACGGGTGTTGGATGTCGGCTGTGGGACCGGCTATTCGCTTGTTTGGCTGCGTGAGAGTTTCAAACTTGATGAGGTCCACGGAGTAGATTTTTCTCCGCACGCGGCCGAGTTCTGGCGCGCGCGCGGATTGGACACTGTCGCGTTAGCCTCCGCGGACAAGCTGCCGTTTGTCGAGAACAAATTTGACTTGGTGACTTGCTTCGATGTGATTTATCAACTCGACGAAGAACGTGCCAATGCTGCCGTTTGTGAGATTCATCGGGTGCTGGACAATCGCGGAGTGCTATTCATTCGCGAGCCGGCTTACCAGTGGATGCGCGGCGGTCACGATGTGGCGGTTGGGACTCATCGCCGTTTCACGCTCGGAGGGCTGCGGCGACTGCTACGATCACACGGATTGGAGCCCAAGCGCTCAACTTATGCGAACACGTTACTGTTCTGGGCGGCGGCGCCTCATCGATTGCTGTCAAGATTGACGGGCAGCACGGAATCCGACGTGAAGCCTGTGGCGGAGTGGTTGAACAAAACGCTCGAGGCGGCTCTCAGGCTCGAATCGCGAATGATCCGACGGCTCTCTTTTCCTTTCGGATTGTCTGCAATCATAATCGCCGAGAAGCGATGATGAAATTTCGTTACCTTGACTTTGCAGCATTCGGGCTAGTGCTTGCGGGTTTCCTGTTCGTCGCCGGACAACGCCTTGGAACTGTGCCGGTTCCGGAAGGCGACGAAGCGTTCACGCTTCAGGTCCCGTATGAAATGCTTTATCGGGGCAAGCTGGCGCTGCCGATGCTGCGATATCTTGGCGGCAACATCGAAAACGTTTGGCACTCGTTCATTCCGCTTTATTTTGTTCTGTTAACTGGCTTCCACAAGTTGTTTGGTTTCGGTTTAGTTCAAGGTCGAATGTTCAATTTGATAACCGCAGCGCTTACGCTGCTGATGGTTTACTTGATAGGCCGCCGGCTCTTCGACTGGCGAGCGGGCATTACGTCGGTCATCCTGCTGATCGGAGATCAAACGTTCCTCGAGCGCAGCCGCTTGCTGAGAAGTGATTACGCTGCGGCGGCGTTCGCGTTGCTTGCCTATTACCTATATGAACTAGCCGAGCAGCGGAAGAGCAATCGATTTTACATCGCGTCGGGGCTGGCCGCTGGAGCAGGCGTGATGTGCCATACCAACATTCTGTATATGGTCGGCGCTATTTGCCTGTTGATCCTGATGAGAGAAGGAGGGCGCGCTCTGAAGTCAAAGAAGCTCTACATGTTTGCAGGCGCGGCCTTCGCGGTTATGGCTTACGAGATCGTCTACGATCTGATCGATTACAAGAATTTCATGCTCCAGAACCGGGGAGACGATGTCCACTTCCGGATTCTCACGCGCGCGGGTTTGTGGCAAAACCTGGTCGAGGAGCGAACGCGTTACGCGAGATGGTATGCCGGCGGCGTGATGTTTCCGGATCTTTCTCAAGTCACGCTTCGAGTTTTTCAAATCCTAACCGTAGCTGCGATTCTTTACTTGATCGTAGTGAGCATGCGGCGAATCAAACGCGGCGACTTTCTGTCTGATCCCAGGGCGCGAGTCTTTGTTGTCACCACCGTAGTTGTTTTGTTCCACGCATTGATCGTCAGTCATAAGCGCATTTATTATCTCGCGCATCTCGCCCCGTGGTTCGCGCTGTGTGTTGGCGTAATGTTACGCGACGGGTTGGATCAGATTTCGCGACTTCGTCGATCAAGTTGGCCGCGCGCACAACTTGCCTGGCGCGTTGCAATGATCTTTGTAACGATCGCGGCGGGAGCTTACCTGGTCCAACTCTCGCGGCAGGGCAGGGAATTCGTTTTAATGGTTCTCAATCCCAATCTCGCTTCGTTCGAAGAATTTACAACGGTGATTCGAAGCATCGTTCCTGAGGGCCTATGCCCGGTCGCTCTGAAGAGCCCGAGCGTGTGGCTTGCTTTTCCCGAGTCGGATCGCTGCTTTGCTACAATCGAGAGCCGGATGCGAAACGCTGTCGATATTGAGGGCAAGGACTACGCGCTGGTGACCCGTTTCAATGCCGTTCCCGAACAGGCTCAGAGAATTGATTCCGGCGAAGAATCGTCCGAGCGTTACCATTTGCTGGGCGAGATGAGAGACACACCGTACGGCAATCTGTTGATTTACTACACGGGCCGCGATCCGCGTTACCTCGCATTTCCTACAGAGCGTTATCGGTTCTTTGGTGAACACCGTGGGCACGCGGTTCTGCCGCCTGGCCTCGTGCCGAAGAGACAAAAGGATTAAATGTCTCAGCAAGCAACGAGCAAACCAGTCATAGCGGGAGCTGAATCAGCCAGCCAACCGGTGGCCCGAGTGGGACACCTTAGTCGGGTAAACGTGGCTACGGCCATCGCGTTTATTGCTCTTTTGATCGGCTCTGGAGTGATGCTGCTCTACAGCCCCCTCCGGCATATGGAATCCGGCGACTCGGCGGGCTACGACTACATGGCGCAAAGCATACTGCGCGGACAAGTTCCTTATCGTGATGCGATTGATAGCAAGGGTCCAGGCAGCCTTTACTTGAGCGCGCTGGTGATGCTGCTCGGCAGAGCTTTTGGTATTCAAGACATTATCGCCGTGCGGCTGTTTTACGTTGTGCTCGCCGGAGTTCTCTGCGCGCTCACCTATCTGGTTGCCCTGGCCTATCTGCGAAGTCATCTCGCGGCGATGATCGCTTTTGCAATTCCGCTGGTGTCTGAACAGTTCGCGGAAATGATTGTGGAAGGAACAAGGCCGAAGATACCGATGATTATTTTCGGAATGCTCACGCTGCTGCTTATCGCTAAAGACAAGCCGTTCTGGGCGGGAGTCTGTTCGATGTTGTCGTGTTTGTGCTGGCAGCCGGGACTCGCTTTTACAGGCGTTGCACTGCTGATTTTTTCTCGTTACTTCACAAGTTGGCGCGACTCTCGAGCGTTGAAAGTTCTAGTAGGCGCGGCGATACCGCTCGCCGGTGTCGTTTTATACTTCTCGGCGGTCGGTGCGCTTGGCGACTTGTGGACTTGGACCGTACATTACAACTACTCGATATACTTGCCGGAGGCGAACGTACCCGCAAGCGTCGCATTGGCTCAAGTCTGGCGGCTGGCAAGGCTTGCGATGGGCGCCGACATTATTTGGGTAGAGCTGAGCATAATCGGGCTAGCGATGTACATCGCAAGTCGATTAGGGGCGCGGCTCAGAAGCAGAAGAGTTGTCGCCCCGCCGGAGTTGTTCAAGGATGCCATCGTCATTCCTCCGCTGGTGCACTTGGCATTCTCGATTGTGAACTGGCAAGGCGAGGAAACTCTAATCATATTCTTCCCGTTCATTGGAGTGTTTGCCGCTTACCTTGTCTTGACGATTGTGCGGATCATTGGTTCAGTTCGCTTCATCAATCAGAACCGAAACGCGGGTTGGGCCAGAACATGGTCGCATGCCCTTGCCTTGCTCATCATCGGCATATCGATTGGCAGACATGCTGCCGGCTATAGACTCGAGCCTGGCAGGACGCTGCAAGATCAAGCAGCGGCCTTCGAGACGGTATCACGGGTCCTTGGGCCGAATGACAAGATATACGTTCACGGAACCGTCGAGCTGCTGGTGCTCTTGAATCGCGAGAATATGAATCCTTATATATTTTTGCCGTACGGGAAGGATGACTACATCGGTTCAAGGGTACAAGGCGGATTCAAGGCGATAATAGATCAGATGGAGGCCGAGGCCCCGAAGGTAATAGCCCTCTCCCGACTGCGCACTGTGTCTCATCGCGATGACTTGCTGCAGTGGGCCGCGGATCACTACGAGCCTTTACCTCTCGATTTCGGGCACGACTCTGTCTACGTTCGCGCGCAGAGGTGATTGTCTGATAGGGTTGCCCACAACCAGCCGCTTTGAGATGGATAGAGTTTCCAACATCAAACCGACCGCAGCTTCTAGTGTCTGGGTCGGATTAACGGCCGGCGAAAACAGCCGGAGGATTTTGATTGCCGCCTTCATAATCGGAGTGGCCGTGACGTTGGCGCATCGGCCCTGGCGTCAGATTGAGATCGGCGACGAGGCGATCTGGGATTACGTCGCGCAGTCGATACTTCGCGGACAAGTGCCCTATCGAGACGTGGTGGAGATAAAGACCCCCGGAAGCGCGTACCTGAGCGCGATGGCGATTGCGATAGCACGGCCTTTTGCTTTGCGAGATGTGTTAGCTGTTAGAGTGTTGTACACGCTGATGGTCGGTCTTATTTCGGCGATTTCGTTCGCCTTAGCCGAGATATATTTCCGCGATCGTGTTGCAGCGCTGATCGCGTTTCTGATTCCGCTCGCGTCGTGGCACTTTCCCGAATGGATGGCGGCAGGCACCGAGCCGAAACTGCCGATGACCTTGTTCGGGATGCTTTCTATTTTGCTGTTGGTTCGAGACAAACCGTTTTGGGCAGGCTTCTGCTCGATGCTTTCCTTCATTTGCTGGCAACCAGGTTTGCTTTTCACCGGGACGCTCGTACTCGTTTCGTCAAATTATCTGACAAGCTGGCGGGACCTCCGCAGTGTGAAAGTCATGCTTGGCGCGCTCGTGCCGCTCGTGCTTCTGGTTTTCTATTTCTTTTGGGTTGGCGC
>DATFWM010000231.1:0-4965 GCA_035259295.1 Blastocatellia bacterium
GAGCGCTCGCATACCTAGCGGTGTTTCATTTCATCAGGCAACAGTATGGTTGGGTGGCGCTTTATCGCGCGCGAACTGGCGAACGCGGCGCAGTCGGAAAATGGATCGATACAGTTGCAATCTACGCAGCGACGCTTTATCCGCTGATCTACTGGCACACCCATCTTCCGAGAAAGTTCTGGTGGTTTCTGGCGAATGATTTCACGGGCATCCCGTCGTTCATCGAGCGAATCGCTGCACCGCTTTACTGGGCCGGGCTTGGCGCGTACGCGGCAAAATCGTTGCAAGGCTGGCTCGTAAAGAAAGAAGGTAATCCCGGCAAAGACATTGTTGTCGCGACCACCGCACTCTGCTGGTATGTCGGAATTGTTGGCTTCAATTCGGACTACGCGTTCACGGTGACAAACGTTGTGATTCACGGCGTCCCCTACTTCGCGTTGATTTATTGGTACAGCCGAATGCGCATGAAGCAGACCGGCGGGCGAGGCATCTATCGAATCTTCTCACGCGGGCCGGGAGTGTTCCTTGTGAGCCTCTGGGCGATCGCTTACATAGAAGAGATGTTTTGGGACCGCGGCGTCTGGCAGGATCGAAGCTGGCTGTTCGGCGCGCCGTGGGATGTTGGAGCTCTCAAGCTTGTGCTAGTGCCGTTGCTGGCGCTTCCTCAGCTTGTGCATTACGTGCTGGACGGTTTCATCTGGCGGCGAAAGAACAATCCGGATTTCAACATAGCGGTGCGTTGAAGTTGACACCACATCCCGCTTGCCATCCCACCCAGCACGCTTGTACCGTAACGCTGTACATAAATCAAGAGAGGTAATCATGGAAACGCAGACAACCTACACGCAAGCGCGCGCCAACTTGGCGAAGCTCTGCGAACAAGTGGCCGAGAATCGAGACGTCGTCGTTATCTCTCGACGCAAAGGTCGAGACGTCGCTCTCATCGCCGCTGACGAGTTGTCGAGCATCCTCGAGACCCTGCATTTACTTCGCTCGCCAAAGAACGCTGACCGCTTGCTGTCCGCTTTGAGGGACGCCAAGGCTCGCAAAGGGAAACGACAGTCCGTCCGTTCGCTGCGTCGCGAGGTAGGACTTGAAGAAGAAGAAGAAGAATAAGCAAAAGTCAGTTCCAGAGCGCGACGCCGTATTTCATGTTCGCTTTCGCGAGGACCTAAAGTACTGGGTCAAACCTGATAGGTCCATTGCGCTGCGCGCGTTTGAGTTAATTGAAGCGGTAATGAGCGATCCGTTCAAAGGCATCGGCAAGCCTGAGCCTGGGCGATATGATCTCGCAGGCGCGTGGTCCCGCCGTTTGACCAGGGAGCACCGCATTGTGTACGCCGTGACCGATGATCGAATCACTTTTCTGCAGGCCCGCTATCATTACTAGGACGGCGCACTTGGCGGCATTCTGGATCATCTGAAATAATCTCAGGTAGAAACAAGGAAGGAATTGCAGGATGAAGATTCTTGTAGCGTTTCTCATCTTAGGACTCGTTATGCCAATCGCCGCCTCGCCAGCCGCCAAGATTTTTCCGTACAAATACTTCACCGACGATCTCCCGAACGGACTTCGCGTGATTACCATTCCGACCGATTATCCAAACATCGTCGCGCTGTTCATCGTCGTCGGCGCGGGCTCGCGCAATGAAGTTGAGCCGGGCAAGTCCGGCTTCGCACACTTGTTCGAGCACCTGATGTTTCGCGGCACCGAGAGGTTCCCGACCGCGAAGTACGAAGAGATCATGAAAAAAGCCGGCGCTGACTCGAACGCCTACACTAGCGACGACCGTACTGTCTATCACACCACGTTTTCTAAAGAAGACCTCGACCAGATAATGATGCTAGAGGCCGACCGGTTTCAGAACTTGAAAGTTCCCGTCGATCTTTTCAAGACCGAAACCAAGGCCGTGCTCGGCGAGTACAACAAGAACGCTTCAAACCCAGTGCGTAAAATGTACGAGCTGCTACGGGACACCGCGTATCAAACCCATACTTACAAGCACACTACTATGGGTTTTCTGCGCGACATCGAGAACTTTCCGAGTATGTATGAGTACAGCCTGGAGTTTTTCAAGCGCTACTATCGCCCCGAGTACACGACCATCACGGTTGTCGGTGACGTAAAGCACGACAATGTTCTGCAGCTCGTGAACAAGTACTGGTCGAACTGGCAGCGCGGCAGCTATGTTCCGCAGATCCCAAACGAACCCGAGCAGACGCGCGAGCTCTCCGCCCATGTTGATTGGCCGCTGCAGACTCTGCCGTTGGTGATGGTCGCCCATAAAGGCCCTGAGTATTCCGACGAACAGAAGGACCTGGCCACGATGGATCTGATCGCGGCGCTTGGGTTTTCACCCAATTCTGAGCTTTATCAACGGCTTGTTATCAAAGAGCAAAAAGTCGATGCGCTCTTCAGCGACTTTGAAGACCATCGCGATCCTTACTTGTTGACCGTCGGCGCGCGAGTCAAAGACGCGAAGGATGTCGATTACGTCAAGAATGAGATCGTCAAGACATTCAATTCATTCAAGTCCACGTCGGTGCAGAAGGACAAACTCGACGCGGTTAAATCGAATCTCCGGTACAGCTTCGCGCTGGGACTTGATAATTCAGAAGCAATCGCAGCCGCGCTTGCTTCTTACATCGCGCTTCGCCGTACGCCCGAAACTATCAACAAGGTCTACGACCTGTACGGAGTCATTACGCCCGAAGACATTCAATCGATGGCGCGCAAGTATTTCGTCGACACTCACCGCACGATCGTCACTCTGTCGCACAAGGAGAATGCCAAAAATGCTCAGTAACAATCGAGCGATACCCATAGCACTCACCTTGGCTTTGTCGGTTGCGGCTGTCGGAAAGGTTCCTGCAAAAATGGCAACGGTGCTCTTGCCGAATTCGTCGCCCCTCGTCACGTTTCGTTTATTGTTTAACGTCGGCTCGGCTTCCGACCCAAAAGGCAAAGAAGGCGTCGCCGCGCTGACCGCCTCCATGCTCTCCGACGGCGGAAGCCGCGCGATGAGTTACGAACAAATAGTCGAGGCGATGTATCCGATGGCAACCGAGTTTCACTCGCAGGTGGATAAACAGATGACTGTGTTCTACGGCGCGACTCACACCGACAATCTTCAAAAGTATTACCAGATCATCTCAGGAATGATTCTTGAACCAGGTTGGCGCGAGGACGATTTCACTCGGCTGCGCGAAGACGCGATCAACTTCTTGAAAGTCAACCTCCGGAGCAACAACGATGAGGAGCTTGGCAAAGAGGCTCTGTACAACTTTATTTACGAAAGCCATCCTTTCGGGCATCAAAACACGGGCACTGTAGAATCGCTCGAGAAGCTGACGCTTGAGGACTTGAAGAAGTTCTATCGCGACAATTACACGGCGGCAAACTTCGTGGTCGGACTTGCTGGGGGGTACCCGAAGGGCTTTGACGCGAAGCTCGAATCTGATTTCGCTGCGAAGCTTGCAACAGGCGCAGCGACGAGACTTGCGCTACCCGAGCCTGAAAAGATTAGCGGGCTCGAGATGCAGGTCACTGACAAAGACACATCGAGCACTGCGATCTCGCTTGGCTTCCCGATTCCAGTTACGCGCTCGAATCCCGACTTTCCCGCGCTGCTTGTCGCGCAATCTTATTTCGGACAGCACCGTTCGAGCAACAGCTACTTGTATCAGCGACTGCGAGCGATCCGCGGACTGAACTACGGCGATTACGCTTACATCGAATACTTCCCGCGCGGGATGTTTCAATTTCATCCCGATCCGAATCAATGCCGTCAGCAGCAGATCTTCCAGATTTGGATTCGCCCTGTTGAATTGAAAAATGGACTGTTCACCTTGAGAGCCGCGCTCTATGAACTGAACAAGCTGGTCAAGAACGGAATGTCCGCAGAAGACTTCGAGGCGACTCGCCAGTTTCTGATGAAATATGTGAACGTGCTGACCAAAGCCCAGGACGAGCAGTTGGGCTACGCGCTGGACAGCCGCTACTATGGCATCCCGAACTTCGGAGATTATGTCCGCAGCGCGTTGGCGAAGCTGACACGAGACGACGTGAACCGCGCGATTAAGAAATACCTGCAGGCCGAGAACGTGAAGATAGTCGTGGTGACCAAAAACGCCGCAGCTTTCAAGGAAGCTGCCGTTGGAAACAAGCCTTCACCGATCAGCTACGCGACGCCTCCGCCGAGGGAGATTCTGGAAGAGGACAAGACAATCGAAAGCTACAAGCTGAACTTCAATCTTAAGAGAGTCGAGGTTTTACCTGTCGACAGCGTGTTTCAGAGATGACTGTTGATTCGGCAACGTTCTTGGGTGAAATCTGTTGCAGTTCGACGCCGGGATCCCTGCTGAGGGCTGATCTTACTGGAAAGCATATCCCCAAGCACAGTAACACCGCGAACAATTTGCACATCCAACCTGATCGCATTTCAGTCCCTCCTCGCCTAAGCGTGTATTCGCTCGAACGCTGCCATTGACAAACCATAGCTATTGAAAGCCAAAGTCATCGCCGTCTGGTTCTAGGTCCGCCCGTCTTGTTAGCATTGATCGGAGGCCGCTCAGCGGGAATAGCAAGCGCCGGTGGTGCCGCACGTACTTGGATGTCATTGTGAACCTCCTTGACACCATACGTGGCACCGGCGATAGCCTCCGCACTTTGCTTTGTGTCTTCCGTATTGGCAATTCCACTCAGGGTGACGATCCCGCGTTCAGTTTGCACCGTGATATAAGCCCTGTTCGTATGCTCGTCGGCGGCTAACTGTCTCTCAACTAATGACGTTATTTCGGCGTCCGTCGGCAACGGCGCCGCTGCGCTAGAACGCGGGTCCTTCATCGGAGCAGATTCGGGTGCGGATCCAGACTTACAGGCGGTTAGGCTGGAAACCAGAATCGAGATCGCGAAGCCGATCCTTAATACGATGCCTGCGTTTCTGTTCATCGGAATCACCTCCT
>DATFWM010000232.1:0-9956 GCA_035259295.1 Blastocatellia bacterium
CCGCCCGCCGGGTTGCGGGCCGCGGATCTCAATCACGCCCGGCGGAAGACCGCCGCTGAGATGCGCGTTGAGATTGAAATTACGCGAGCCGAACACCACATAAACCGCGCCGCGGTTGTCGGCGATCCCGGCCCCGGGAGCGTCCCAGAGGCAAGCTCCGATTGCAACGTCGGGTATGCCGTCGCCGTTAACGTCGCCGTTTGCAGCCACTGACGTGCCCAGCAGATCGCCCGATCTCATTCCGTGCAGCCTGAAGATGTTTGGCGGACTGAGGGCGTCGTCGACCACGCCGCTGTCTCGTCCATCGCTGATATAGAAGTTGACGACGCCGTTGTTGAGTCCGTCGGTGCTTCCGTACATTCCGCAGAAGATCACGTCCGCCCGGCCGTCGCCGTTTATGTCGCCCGCGGCAACGGGCAATCCGATTTCACCCTGCTTTCTGAGTCCACCGAAGAGCACGAGCATCCCGTCTTGATTGAAGTTGGCAGTATCAACGGCCAACTCGATGGCGGCTCCTTCCGCAGTCGCTCGAATCGCGATCAGCGGTAAAGATACCGAAAGTATCAATGCGAGCTTCAACCCCGTATGTATTCCCCTTTTGTTCATAGAATCCCTTTATAATTGTCCCGCGAGTGCGGTCGCAAGGCTGATGATTATACAATGCGGTTGGTCCGCACCGCGAGCGGTAGCGAGCGGGTTCAGAGTTCAGGCTTCAGCTTGCGGCAACCTAAAGGTTGAGCTCAGAACACGCTCGCTACCGCTCGCGGTGCTGACGGAAGAAAACCGCAGCCGTCGTCGTCTAATCAATGGATTTATCGATGGCGGCGTTGATGGAGCAGCTTCAGATAATGAGCGATCTCCAAACAGAGGCTGACATAATCGAGGCTTGTAAGGAGGGAGACCGCGAGGCCTTTCATATCCTGTTTGAGGAGCACAAGGATCGCATCTACACGATCGCTTTCCATTACAGCGGCGACGAGTCGATGGCCCGCGATGTCACGCAGCAGGTTTTTCTGAAGCTGTTCACTACCATCGGCCAGTTTCGAGAGAATTCTCAGTTCTCGACCTGGCTCTATCGCATTGTCGCCAACGCGTGCGCGGACGAACATAGAAAGCGAAGGCGGTTCGTGCCGTTCAGCCCCGAGATCGAGGTAAGTAAAATGACGGTGAAGAGCTCGCAAGAGGAAGCTTATCATCGCCGGCAAGTGGCCGATTCGGTTAGCGCTGCGATCGCAGAGCTGACACCAAAGCTGCGCTTGCCCATTTTACTCAAATACGTCGAGGGGCTGTCGTACGACGAGATTGCTGAAGCGCTCGGGATTTCGATAGGCACGGTGTCCTCGAGGCTGAATCGCGGCCACAAGATGCTGGCGCGCAAGCTCGGCCATCTGCGCAGTGAGGTCGCGGCAGGGGAATAAAGATGTTTACCAGGCATGCAATCAAACAGTTATCCGCATATTGCAACGGCGAGTTGTCGGCTGAGCAGTCACAACGCGTTCGCGAGCATCTGCTCGCGTGCGCGCGATGTCGCAAACAGCACGATGAGATAAAGCTCGGAGTGCAGCTGGCCGAGCAACTCCCGATGGTTTCGGCGCCCGCTGAGATGTGGAGCGAGATCGAGAGGCTCTTGGAACAACGATCACGCAAGCCGATGCTCCAACCGCGAGCTCCGAACCCCTTCTCGACGTTTAACTTGTATAGGGTTGCTGTCTACGCCGCCGTACTGGTCGTCGCAGTGGCGCTCGCAATCGCTGTGAGGTTGTATTCCAGCTACCGCCCGACTCCGTCGGGACCCTCGTGGGATGTGGCAAGTCTTTCGGGCACGATAAGAGTTGGCGGCCAGCGTATAAGCAACAAAGGGCGTTTGGCAGTTGGAGAGACGCTCGAGACTGACAGCACATCGCAAGCGAAGATCAGCGTCGGAGCGATCGGCGAAGTTTTGCTGGATTCAAACTCGCGAATACGCCTGCTGCAAGCGCGTGTAACTGAGCATAGATTGGCGCTCGATCGGGGACGGCTGCGGGCGAAGATCTCGGCGCCGCCGAAGTTGTTCTTCGTCGACACGCCTTCTGCGCAAGCAATTGATCTGGGCTGCGCGTATACGCTAGAAGTCGACGATCTGGGGCGCAGCTTCTTGCATGTCACCGCGGGTTGGGTGGAACTTGTGCGTGACAACCGACAGTCATACGTTCCGATGGGTGCGATGTGTCAGACCCGTCCAGGGATTGGTCCAGGAACGCCTTACTTCGAGGACGCGTCGAGTAGCTTCGTGCGAGCGCTTGAAGCGTTCGACTTTGAGAGCGGCGGCGAAAAGGCTTTTCAGGAAGTGCTGAATGAGGCTCGCGCGCGCGACACGTTTACGCTTTGGCATCTACTCTCGCGCGTCGAGGGCGATCAGAGATCACGCGTGCTGGACAAGATGATCGAGCTGGTGGGATTGCCTAGGCACGTGACGCGTGATGGCGTGATGCATCTCGATCAGAAAATGCTAGCCACGTGGAAGGACGAGTTGGATTCGGTTTGGTTCTAGCGTGTCATTCAAGCCTCGGATGCCTCCTGGACCGCCGTTGTTCTAATTCTTGCCTTCTCTCTGAACGTTAGCGCGAAGAATAAAGCGATCACTAAGGCAAAGGCACACGGCAGGTACCAAATCATTCGCCAGTCCTTTACACCGCCGGTCGTGTAGGCGTCTACAACCAGCCCGGAAACAAGCGAGCCCGCGCCGATGCCCACGCCGTAGGTTATCAACGCTATGAACCCTTGCGCGCTCGCGCGAATGTCTCTGGACGCCTTTCTATCGGTGTATATTTGGCCAGTGACGAAGAAGAAATCGTAACAAACGCCGTGTAAGAGTATGCCTGCATACAGCATCCACACCGACGGGCCGAGGTTGCCATTGGCGAAAAATGCGTAACGAACCACCCATGCCAGCATCCCAACAAGCAACATCTTCTTGACACCGAGTCTCACGAAAAACCACGGCATGAGGATCATGAAAATTACTTCAGACATCTGACCCATCGTCTGTTTGCCGGCGACGCCCTGCATCCCGAGATCATTCAGAAAGAGGTTGGTAAAGTTGTAGTAAAAAGCAAGCGGGATCGAGATCAGCAGCGAGCATATGACGAAAATCAAGAACGACCGCTCTTTCATCAGCCTCAGCGCCTTGACCCCAAGCACCTCGCCGACCGTCACTTCCTTGCCGACGTTTTGAGGCGGCGTGTTGGGCAGAGTGAATGAATACAGCGCCATCACGATTGAAGCAATGGCAGCCATCTTCATCGGCAGCGAGCTCTTTTCAACGTCCCCAAAAAACTTGAACTGAATCAACGTAATTGTCAGACCCGCCACGATCCAGCCGATGGTCCCCCACACGCGCACTTTGGGGAACTGTGCGTCGGGGCTTTGCATTTGGTGGAACGAAACCGCGTTCACCAGCGCAAGCGTCGGCATGTACGCAAGATTGTAAAGCAGCAAACCGAGAATGAGCGGACCGGCGGCGCTGATGCCTGCGCAAAGATACATCACCACGCCACCAACAAGGTGCAACGCTCCCATCACTTTCTGGGAGGCGAAGTATCGGTCGGCGATCATTCCTACGAAGAATGGGGAAATGATCGCCGCTATGTTGTTCATCAAATAAGTGAATCCGATTTGACTGCCGCTGAAGCCGATGTTCCCCAGGTGCGTTCCGAGCGTTACAAACCACGCGCCCCAAACAAAAAACTGAAGGAACATCATCAAGCTGAGCCGGAAGTAGGTTTTGCCGTCCATTCAATTCCCCAAATATGTTTGTAGTACCGCCTTCAGGCGGAAGTTGGTAAGCCTTTCATCGACCTTAAACCGAGCCACTAACTTCCGCCTGAAGGCGGTACTACGAACAGTTTCTAAAGATTTTCTTTTTTGTACTGATCGATGATGTAATCGCAGGCTCGCGCGGTGATTGCCATCATCGTCAGCGTAGGGTTCTGGCAGCCGCTCGACACGAAGCACGCGCCGTCGGTCACGAAAAGATTCTTGACGTCCCAGCTTTGATTGAACCGATTCAGGACTGACTTCTTCGGATCATTTCCCATCCGAGCCGTGCCGATCTCGTGAATGCACAGGCCAGGCGTACCCATCTGCGCGTTTTCACGCAAGACCTCGAAACCAGCCTCGTGCGCCATCTCCTTGAGAGATTCCAGCTGATCGCGGGCCATTTCGCGCTCATTATCCGAATGAACGCAACTGATGCGCGCGACCGGAATTCCCCAGGCGTCCTTCTTGTTCTTGTCGATGGTCACAGTGTTGTCCCATCGGGCGAGCATCTCGCCGAACGCGCTCATGGCAAACGGCGCCGGACCTTTCGGATCGCGAACCAGGGCTTTGAACTCAGATCCGAATCCCGGGATAGACCTGATGTTTGCCGGCAGCATCCCGCGCTTTACGCTTCCCTGAATTCCGTACCCTCGAATGAACTTGCCTTGGCGGTCCTCGAGGTTTCTGAATCTTGGAATATAAAATCCGTTCGCGCGGCCGTCGTCATAGTTGTAAGGGAAGTTGGAGACCTCAGGCACCAGCCCGCCGACTGAAATCGCATAAGTGTGATCCATCAAATAGTGGCCGAGCACGCCCGACGAATTGCCGAGCCCGTTCGAGTGCTGTCGCGTTGCGCTGTTGAACAACAAGCGCGTCGATTCAATCGTGGATGCACAAAGCACGACGACTTTGCCAAAGACCTCGAACGCACGCTTGCTGACTTGATCGATGCAAGCAACGCCTTTTGCTTTTCCAGTTTTTGTATCCACGATTACGTGACTGGCGATAGAGTTTGGCTTGAGCGTAAGCCGACCGGTCTTAGCCGCGGCTGGTAGCGTCGAGCCAGGGCTGCTGAAATACGAGAAGGTCGTGCAGCCTCGATCGCAGTGGCCGCAGTAATGACACGCCGCTCGGCCGTTATGCCGCTGCGTCAATATCGCCGCGCGGCCGATTGTCAATCGGCGATCTTTCCATCGCTTCTCGATCGCACGCTTCAGCAACCACTCGCCGCAGGTCAGCTTCATCGGCGGAAGAAACTTGCCGTCGGGAAGCTGAGCCAGTTGCTCGGCGGAACCGCTGACGCCGATGAATTCCTCTACGCGGTCGTAGTAAGGAGCTAGCTGGGCGTAAGAGATGGGCCAGTCGTCACCGAACTCGTCGTGAGTCGCAGCTTTCAAGTCGTAATCCGAAAGCCTGTAGCTCTGCCTGCCCCACATGATCGTGCGGCCTCCGACCTGTCTGCCTCGAATCCAGTCGAAGGGCTTTCCGTCGGGCGTCGTGTAAGGATTGTGGACGTCATCGACAAAGAACTGGTGACCATACTCATCGCAGGCATAACACTTTGACTGAGTGGGCTGTCTTGCGCCGAACACCGAGGTGCTTGGTCGGTTGCCCCGATACTTTAGATCGTAAGGCCAAGCATGCTCGGTGAAGTCCTTCATCGGGTCGAGCTGTCGGCCCGCCTCAAGAACTAACACACGCATGCCTTTCTCGGTCAGCTCCTTCGCTGCCCACCCGCCCGTCGCTCCGGAGCCGACAATAATTGCGTCGTATATTTCGTCTTTCAAGATTACACCTCTCTCTCAAAAGCTAAGACCCGAGGTTTGTTTAGACCTTCGTGTCTTTGTGCCTTCGTGGTTGCCTTAGCCTCACGAAAGCGCGCGTTTCAAATACCCAAATGCCGTCTGGGTGCCCTCGATCGGATTGGCCTGCTCCGGTTCGTACTCGATGTTAGCCGCGTACTTGAACCTGATCTTCTTCAGCAGCTTCATTGTCTCTATGATCGGCGTTGCGCCTTGCCCGAACCTTCGCTGTGTGTGCTCGGCGTCCTTGTCACGGTCCTTGATGTGCAGACTCACGATGCGCGGGTGATGATCGCGGATGAACGAGACCGGATCATAACCCGCGGCGTAGAAGTGCCCGATGTCCAGATTGATGCTCAAGTAATCCGACGAGCCTTTCAGGGCATTCATGAAATCTTCGGGCGTCTCGAACTCCTGGGTCCTGTCGCCCTTGAATTCCTTGTAGCCGAACCAGTGGTTGTGAAGCCCGAGCTTTATCTTGTACTTCTGGCACCAATCGCTGAGCCTTGGCACGATGGGCTTCTTGACCGACGAAGTCATCACCCGTGTCCCGAGCAGCAACGCGCCATTGAAGCTTCGATCGAGATGCTCGTTGGTCGAATCAACAGGAAGGTTCACGCAGTAAGCGCTGACCGTGATGCCGATTTCGCCGAACTTTTTCTTGATCGCCTTGAAATCGGCTTCAGAAGCCTTTCCC
Organism: Blastocatellia bacterium; assembly: GCA_035259295.1. GTDB lineage: Bacteria > Acidobacteriota > Blastocatellia > UBA7656 > UBA7656 > Onstottus_A. The sequence continues at coordinate 6,298 of DATFWM010000232.1, forward strand.
GGGTTCAGATGTCCATCCCACAGTTCCACGCTCGAAATACCGATCGACTTCATCGAGTCGATCATCTTATCGACATTGAATGTGCGAAAGGTGTAGCTCTGCACACCGACTTGAATGCCACCGAAGATCGAGGGCTTGATCCTGTCATCCACTCCGCGAATCATTAGCCCTCCAGCGGCGCCGACCAGACCGAGAGAGAACTCCCTGCGAGTTGGGCAGTACATGTTGCACCTCTGGTTTCGGGATTAATGCGGCTTGCAGTATAGAAAGTGGGATGGGTTAACGCAAGGCGACGAAGTATCTCGGTCAGCCCGTTTGATCCGCGTAAATCCGTCGGCTTTGACGGATTCACACTGATCGACTATGCGATGCGAATCAGCGCCTACCGGCAAGGTCTCCGCCTGCAGGCAGGAAGTCGCCCTGTAAGATTACTCGATTCGATGAATCGCGCAGCTCGACGTGCATGATATTCATCACTGAGCGTAGCGATGGCGGAAGCGAGTGTCCATTCGATCCGTCTCCCGTGAGATGAACTCGAAGGAAGGCAGATTGACTCGACTCCGATCTGGCGACAGCCCATCCGAGATCAATTCCATCCACGAGAATCTTGAAGACTGCGCCCGGCGCGAGCCTTGCGGCTTCTATCGCGAAATCTTCGTGATCGCCCTCAACTTCGACGTGAGTTTTGCCGCCAACCTGCGGCTGCACTCCGGTTGGCAGAAGCGGAGTGCGTTTTTCGACTAGTTGGTACCTTGGCCCCGTTCCGCCGCTGACTGAGGCGAAGTCACCTGCAAGCACTGCGCGATCGACGCTACGCAACTCGACGTGTTTGATATTCTGAAAACGCCCGGCTTCCACTGAAGGCCTGCTTGAGACGGTCAGCTTGAGACCGCCGAAGCTGCTCACGGTAAGCTCATCGGATGCTATTTCCTCGTCGTCAACAAAAAGCCTGTAGGTATCGCCTACGTTCAGCGACTGAGCAACGAACTCGAACGTTTCTTGTGATCGGGTAATTGAGATTCCAGCCTCGCCTCTAGCTCTCAACTCGCCGGGTCCGGGAGTCAACTCAATGCTCGCATAATTCCCCGCCGGAATCTTCTCCGTGAAAAGACTATCAAGCGCGCCCAGCGGATCAATGCGGCCTCTGCCGAGCATGCCCGAGAAGCCAGGATTGAGATCGTCAATCCGAACCGCCGTATCTTCGATTGTGCTCCCGGCATCTTGTCTGTGTTCTGCGGAAAGGACGAGCGCTGCTTCCGCCGCGGCGAGTGGCGTCGCGAATGAGGTGCCGCTCCACATTGCGTATTCAGCGCCCGGAAACGTGCTCGTAAGCTTGACGCCAAGCGCGTCGACGCGAACGTTGCTTCCGAAATTCGAGAAGATAGCTTTGCGGCTTTCGGCGTCTATCGCGGTAACACCAATCACGTCGCTCAGAACGGCGGGGTACTGAGGATCAGTGTCGGTGTCCTTGTTTTCGTTACCCATCGCCGCGACAAGAACGACGTCGTTTTGCCGAGCGTATTTGATTGCTTCTCTGACAACCGCAGACTTCTTTGGTGAGCCGAAGCTGAGGTTGATGACATTGGCGCCGTGATCCACAGCGTACTTTATCGCCGCGGCGACCGTGAATGCGTTGCTCGTGCCGTCGGGCGCAAAAGCGCGAATCGGCATGATCCGAGATTCAGGAGCGACGAGCGCGATGAGTCCGGCGATAAACGTTCCATGTCCAGCGACTGACACAGCAGGGTCGCCGGCTTGTTCTGAAGGATCATTGTCGTTATCGACAAAATCCCATCCCCAGGCATCATCAGCGAATCCGTCGTGATCAATATCAACGCCGCCGGTTCCTGGTTCACGATCATCTCTCCAAAGATGCGAGATGAGATCCGGGTGCGTTCGGTCCACACCGGTGTCGATGAGCGCGACTACCACGCCCGCTCCACGCGAGCGCAACTGCGCGTCGTTAAGACTCAATAGATTGAGAAGCTCAGGCTGCGAAATGTAATCTGTCCGACTGACGCCGGGTTTGGCGTGATCGTCGGGGAACCCGACGATGGATCGACCGAAGACGGTTACCGGGCTCGTAACAACCGGATTGAGCGAAGCGCTGAGCACGTGCTGGTCGCGTGACATGCGTTTGACCCACTTGGCCTCGCTCTCGCCTTCCGGGATTCGCAGGCGGTAAAAGTTCGTCCCATGGATTCGCTCGATCGTGCTTGTGCGGTTGCGCTTGTTTATCGCATTGATCGAAGCGCCGGGTTTGATTTCAACGACGATCTCGCCTTTACGGAAGTCTTGGATGTCGGCTGACGAGTCTGCTCGCGACCCGGTCAAAGTGATCGTTACCAGAAAGACGACCGCTAAAAGCATGAGAACTAGTCTGATGAACTTCATGACCCATACCCATCTTGTTCGTTGAGATGTGCCCTCCCACCAGGCAACGGCAAGCGTCACAATGAATGCTCAAATTATAACGCATCGGCGGCGTCGTTTTCTATTCACTCTGGATTGCCCATCAGAATAAACGGCGCCCAATAATACGGATGACCGTACTCATCCTTGATCATAAGCTGCGCGCGCCGCAGCGCCGCTCGCTTATCTACGCCGGCGCGGATATGCGAGTAGACTTCACGCATGAGTTCAGAAGTTGAGGCGTCGTTGACTGCCCACAGACTCATGATCAGCGCGGGCGCGCCCGCATACACGAACCCTCGCATCAGCCCGTGAAGCTCGTCGCCAGGGAAAACTTTGTTCACGCCCGTGTGGCACGCCGAAAGCGTTACCATTTCGGCCTTGAGCTTCAGGTCGAGCAGGTTGTAAAAACTCAGGCGCGAGTCGGCCAGCTTCAAAAAAGAGAACATCGGGTTGTCGCGTCGGAAATGACCGTGGGAGGCAATGTGCAGAAAACGGGCCTGTGGCGCAAGCCTCAAGAGATTGTTACGGGTAGCGTCGCTTCCGGTCACCAACACTGCATCGCGGAAGATCGCGCCCAGCGCGCCAAGCTCATCCTCGATGGCTGGCGTCCCGCGTTCGGCGAAACCGAAAGCGACCAGCTTGTCGTCCGGCGCGCGATTCTTCTTTGCGCGGCACAGCTTCAGCACAGCCGTGCTAGGCGCATAAGAAATCTCGAACCGATCAATCAAGTAGCTGCCCTCAGTGTCGCACAGCGCGTGAAAGGGCACGTAATGAAGCGACCCGTGAGGTATGACGGTGAGCCGCCCCCGATTCGCCATAGGTTCAAGCGGCGCGAACACCGCCTCGTATAGTCTGCTCAGACATCGATCGGTCACTTCTTTGAGCTGCCAGAAATGCCGGTCAACGTACTGCGCGCCGTAGGTGAATTTCTCAAGTTGAAACCGCAGCTCCGCAAGGTGCTGTTCGAGGTCCCGTTTGGACGCGATCGCGCGGACAACGCTGAACTGATCGCGAGACGCGACGAACGCCGACACATCGTCGCCGGTTGTGAAATACTCGATAGCCTGTTCGTCTCCTTCGAGCGTGTTCTGCAGTTGGGCGGCCGATGCGGTCGGCAGCCGGTAATTGAAGGAGAAGTTGTGGTCTTCAGTTTCCAGGCGGCGGAATAGTTGCGCTACCTGTCGCTCACAATCTACAACGCGTCGAGTATAGCGGTCGGCAACTGAAGATCTTCGCTGATCGCC
>DATFWM010000233.1:0-3684 GCA_035259295.1 Blastocatellia bacterium
GGATTTGCCGGGTCGCCGAATTTCTTTCCCGTTGCGCGCTCGAGTTCGCGCAACGCTTCGCGAACCTGGTCCCAAAGTCCGTCTGGAAACTTGCCGCCCGCAGCATAGTACGCGTTACAGGCTTCGGTTGTGATCGTAAACCCGGGCGGCACAGGCAGCCCCGCGTTAGTCATCTCGGCAAGTCCGGCGCCTTTGCCGCCGAGCAGGTCCTTCATATCACCGCGGCCGTCAGCCTTGCCGTTCGCGAAAAGATAAACGTACTTAGTAGTCATTCGAATCTCCGTCTCGAAGTCAAAAGTGAGCGTCCACTAGCGACAATCAGCGATGAGGCGCAAACTAATCGAATAAAGGATGGCTTGATGGGTTGTCAAGGAGGGTGCCGTTATCTGGACGCTTCGTTATTGCTTGCCATTGCCACACGCGCGACTGATTTTCGTATTACAATCCACTGCGAGACTATTTCCTACTAAAGAGCCAGAGAATCAATGAAAGAATCATGCTCAGAAGAATCGAGGTCATCAGCGGGAAATAAAACCGCCAGCCGTCGCGCTCGATGTAGATGTCGCCCGGCAGTCTACCGATTCGCAGCCCTGGAAACCTCGCGACTACAACCAAAAGAAACCCGATCACGACGATCGCCGCACCGAGAATGATCAAGTATCTACCGATTGTTCCGATCCCGTCAGGCATGGCTCTTCACTTCAGAGCTTCAGCGACACGCGCGCCGATGTCGGCTGGGCTCTTGACGACAAGGATGCCCGCGTCCTCCATCGCAGCCATCTTCTCGGCGGCAGTTCCCTTCCCTCCGGCGATGATCGCGCCGGCATGACCCATCCGCCGACCTGGCGGCGCGGTCTGGCCTGCGATGAAGCCGATCACAGGCTTTGTCATGCTCTCGCGCACGAATTGCGCAGCTTGCTCTTCGGCAGTGCCGCCGATCTCGCCAATCATCACCACAGCCTCTGTTTCGGGATCTTGGTGAAAGAGCCGAAGCGCGTCGACGAAGTTGGTGCCGATAACCGGATCGCCCCCTATTCCAATCGCGGTCGATTGGCCGAGCCCAAGATTCGTAAGTTGATGCACAGCCTCGTAAGTTAAAGTACCGCTGCGAGAGACGACTCCCACTCGGCCTTCAGCGTGAATGTGGCCGGGCATAATTCCGATCTTGCATTTGCCTGGAGAGATCACGCCCGGACAATTCGGACCAACAAGCCGAGTCGGGCGATCACGCAAGTAATCGAAGGCACGAACCATATCGAGCGCCGGTATGCCCTCGGTTATGCAAACGGCCAAAGGCAACGCCGCGTCCGCCGCTTCCATGATCGCATCAGCAGCGAACGCCGGAGGAACATAGATCACGCTTGCGTTGGCTCCTGTTTGCTTGACCGCTTCGGCAACCGTGTCAAAAATCGGAACGCCTTCGTGCTCTGTGCCGCCCTTGCCTGGCGTAACCCCTGCGACTACCTTCGTGCCGTAAGCGATCATCTGTCCGGTGTGAAAGGAGCCTTCCTTGCCTGTGATCCCCTGGACGACAACCCGAGTGCTTCTGTCGACGAGTATGCTCAAGCTCTTCTCCCGATGTGAAACACGACCAATATATCACGCAACAAAAATCGCTGTGAAGGCTAACAGCTTTAACGGTCGTGAATTTGACTCCCCCATATCCAAACGATAAGATTCTAACCGAGCACCGATGACCGCGATGATCTTCGCTAATTCACTTCGACCTACCTCCAGCTCAGCACTGGAAAGAGAGTAGAGCATGACTACCGAGTCCGCGGTTGGCGACAGCTTCTTCACAACCAGAATCAGCGAGATTGCTAATTGGGCGCGCAAGAACTCGCTGTGGCCGTTGCCGTTCGGCACCGCCTGTTGCGCTATCGAATACATGTCGGTTGTGTCGGCGCATTATGACGTCTCAAGATTCGGCGCCGAGGTGGTTCGCTTTTCGCCGCGCCAGTCGGACTTGCTTATGGTGATGGGCACGATCACCGACAAGATGGGGCCGGTGCTTAAGCGAATTTACGAGCAGATGCCCGATCCGAAGTGGGTGCTGTGCATGGGCGCTTGTGCAACGTCCGGCGGGTTTTATCGCGCTTATCACGTGATGCAGGGCATCGACGAGATCATACCCGTCGACGTTTACATCCCCGGCTGTCCGCCAACTCCTGAAGCTGTCCTGCAAGCCGTGTTGATGATTCGCGAGCTGATCGAAAAAGAGAGCATCATCGACGCCGACAAGCGGCGCGAGCTGCGCGAGCGAATGCTGAAAGAGATAACAGAGACCTCGCCTAAGCCGCTGCTGATCGCGGGCGAGCAGGCGCGCGAGGCAATGAGACTGGTTCAAATCACTCGCGAGCCGGCCAAGCCTGAGAACCCGATCGCCGCGCTGATGCAAAGCAAGTTCAAGGACGAGATATTGGATGTGAATGATTTTCGCGGCGACCTTGCGATTACGATCAAACCTGACAATATCACCGAGATTTGTCGCACTCTGAAAGAAGAGCCTTCGACGAAGTTCGATTTGCTGAGCACGATCACCGGCGTTGACTATCTCGGCTATCCGAACAAGAAGCCCGACGAGCGGTTCAACGTGGTCTACGAGATGTATTCGATCGATCACGGGCACCGGTTGCGTTTGAAGGTGCCGCTCCCGGAATCGGCTCCAGAAGCCGATTCCGTGACATCGGTATGGAAGACTGCGAACTGGTGGGAGCGCGAGACGTTCGACATGTTCGGCATCCGTTTTCGCAATCATCCAGACCTGCACCGTATCCTTTGTCACGAAGAGTTCCAGGGTTACGCGCTTCGCAAAGACCACGAGCCCGGCGCGCGCACGCCGCTCTCGCGCGACTACAAGCTGCCGATCGAGTACAAAACAGGTTGGGAAGAGCACGAGAAGGACCGGCTGGCCGCTGAGCCGACGATCATCAACTTCGGTCCTTCGCATCCAGCAACGCACGGCGCGTTGAGGATTGTTTGCCGTCTGGACGGCGAAACAGTCGTCGAGGCCGATTGTGAGATAGGTTATCTCCATCGTTGCTTCGAGAAGATGGCCGAGACCCATCAGTGGAACGGTGTGATCCCGTACACAGACCGGCTCAACTACGTGTCGTCGTTTTTGAACAACGTCGGTTATGCCTGCACAGTCGAGAAGTTAATAGGAATAGAAGTGCCCAAGCGCGTCCAGTACATTCGGGTGCTGCTTGGTGAGTTGTCTCGCATTATGGACCATATGGTCTGTCTGGGCGCGGCGCTGGTCGATCTGGGCGCGATCACAAACTTCTGGTACGCGTTCGAGCCGCGCGAGGAGATTTACGATTTGCTCGAGATGACCGCCGGTCAGCGGATGATGGTGAGTTACGTGCGCGTTGGCGGGTTATCGGCTGATCTCCCGAAAGACTTCGTACCGCGCTGCCGCGAGGTGCTCAAGCGCTTGCCGGGATACATCAACGACCTGCACAAGCTCAACACCAACAGCCCGCTCTTCAAGCAACGCACGGTTGGCGTGTCCGAGATTTCTGCGAAAGACGCGATCGACTGGGGCTTCACCGGACCGATGCTGCGCGCGGCGGGCGTGGCTTATGACATTCGGCAGAATCATCCTTATTCCAGTTATGACGATTTTGATTTCGAGGTGCCGGTCGGGAATCGTGGCGACGTGTACGATAGATACCTGGTGCG
>DATFWM010000234.1:0-6717 GCA_035259295.1 Blastocatellia bacterium
CAAGCTCGACCTACCAAAGAAGCGTGGACCAGTTTGTCAATCCCACCCACGGCAGTGGGTGGATCGTTCAAGCACAGCCTACCGGAGCGCCCCCGATCCGCTCTCAAATCCCACCCAGGCTCCCGTGGATCGTCCAAGCACTGCCGGCCGGTCGCCTCGGAGCATTCACCTCCAACCTTATGTGACGCACCGCAAGGGCAAAGGTTCGTGCTGCGCCTTTTTATAGGCAAGACTTGAACGATCCACCCACTGCCGTGGGTGGGATTCGCAGCAATCCGTTCGCGTTCGTTGTAGGCTGGGCCTGAAACGATCCACCCACTGCCGTGGGTGGGATTGCGCAAAACGCTGACGCACACCCAAATTTTGGGCGCGCGTCATCTTTTCGCGTAATCCCACCCACGGCAGTGGGTGGATGTTTCAGGTTCAGCCTTTGGCCGTAGAGCACGATCGCGAGGAGTTTGTGGTCTCGGTGGGTATAGGCAGCACTTGAACCTTCCACCCACTGCCGTGGGTGAGATTGCGCGAAAAGCTGACGCGCACCCCAAATTTTCGCGATGGCATTCTCTGTTGACACCGCGCGCGCCTGTCAATTACGGTTTTTGTCTGTGAGGCAAGTGAAGCTCAATAAACATGGCCATCCACAAGAATAATTCGGCCACCCGATTCATGGCGCTTCTGATCTTCGTATTGATTCTGCTGCCGTTGTCGAGCGACGCCCAGCGACGGACACCGGCGCGCTCGAACGCTTCGGGCGCAATCACTAAACCTAAGCTGGTTCTGGTGATTGTGATCGATCAGTTCCGCTACGATTATCTCGAACGTTTCGGCGATCTGCTCGGCAGCGGCGGGTTCAAGCGGCTACTTAACGACGGTGCGCTCTTCGCCAACGCAAACTACGACTATGTGCCGACGTTCACAGCTTGTGGACACGCGGCGATATTCAGTGGATCAGTCCCGGCTCAAGATGGAATTGTCGGCAACGCGTTTTTCGATCGCGAGTCGGGCAGGACACGCGTGATGGTGTCCGATGACTCCGCGCATCTTGTGACCCCGGCTGGGCTGGCGACCAAAAGCGGTGCGGCAAGTCCTCGCAGCCTGACGGGCACGACTATCGGTGACCAGATGCGACTGGCGACTAGTTTTCAATCCAAGGTGATCGCGGTGTCACTAAAAGATCGAGCGGCGGTGCTTCCCGGTGGCATGCGCCCGAACGGTGCGTTCTGGTTCGACGAAGCGACCGGTGAGTTCGTCACGAGCGATTACTACTCCAAGGAATTACCGGCGTGGGTGAAGAAATTCGACGCCGACGTTCGAGCCGCCAAGTACTTCGGCGCCAAGTGGGAGCGTTCGCTTGGACCGGATGCCTATCGCCGCGCGCAAACCGAGAATCTTCCGGTTCAACGTCACGCGTTAGGCTTGCGCTTTCCGTACGTCGTAACCGCCGGTGAGACCAAGCCGGGCCCCAAGTTTTACAATGTGTTTGAGCTTACGCCCTTCGCGTCCGAATATCTGGAAGACTTCGGCAAGGCCGCCGTTGAAGGTGAATCACTCGGAGCGGATGGCTTTCCCGATTTGCTCTCGATCAGCTTCTCGTCGCCGGACCTGACGGGCCACTATTACGGTCCCGACAGCCAGGAGATCGAAGACACGTACGTTCGGTTGGATCGGGTGATTGCCGATCTGCTGAGTTTCGTAGATCGCAAGGTGGGGCTCGCTAACACGATTATTGCAGTCACCGGCGATCACGGCGTCGCGCCGGTGCCCGAGTACATGCGATCGTTGGGGTTCGACGCCGGTCGGCTGGTGAGCAGCGAAGTGGTCGACGCCGCGAACAAGGCTCTGGGAGCCCGTTTCGGGGCAGGGAAGTGGGTCGTCGGTTTCGTCAACGATCAAATGTACCTCGATCAAAAGCTGATATCCGAGAAGAAGATCGACGTTGCCGAAGCCGAGCGAGTAGCGGGCGAGGCGGCGCTCAGCTTTCCCGGCATCGTAAATTATTTCACTCGGACGCAGCTCAGCGAGGGGCGCGTTCCGACAGGGCCCGTGGCTCGCAGAGTCATGAACGGCTTCAACCGCAAGTACGCCGGAGACGTATGGCTGATTACCAAACCCTACTGGTTCTTCCAGGAGGGGGACGTCGCAACCACGCACGGATCAGCCTACAACTATGACACTCACGTGCCGGTGATTCTGTTTGGCGCGAACCTAAAGCCTGGAAGGTACAACGCTGACTGCTCACCCTCGGACATCGCGCCGACGATTGCGGCGCTGCTTGGAATAGAGCCGCCTTCGAACCGAACTGGGCGCGTGTTGGTTGAAGCTCTGGCGCCTCCGATTCAAGGAGCGAGACCGACGTTGTGATCAGTTTATGAGATGTGTTTGGCGTCGAAACCGGATGTCACAGCTGAGAGTCGCCCGCGGAGTGGCGCCACTACACGCATTCCGTGTCACAGCTCTTATTGTCACTTTTGCCCTTGCGGCAAATGCCGCTGGCCAGCGACCCCAACAGAGAAGGCCTGAGCCCAAGAAACCAGCCGCTGATGAACCTGGGCAGGCGCTGACGCCTCAGCGGGCGCTTGATCGCGCGCGCAGTGCTTCGACTCAAACAGAACGCATCGATCTCCTTGAGAAATTCGTCGCCGCCAATCGTGGCTCGCAGCTTGAGAATGAGGCCCGCGAGTCGTTGATACGAGAGTACGCGTTGAAGGGCGAGCAGGCGCTCCGAGAGGCCAACCCTCAGCTTGCGATGCAAGTCTTCAAGGCCGCCTTTCGAGCCGCGCCCAACCCGATAACCGACGCGATTTTCAACCAATATGTCTTCACGTTGCCGATCGCGATGAACTCGTTCGGATATCGCGCGGAGTCCGCGGAGTTGATGCGATCATTCGAGCCGCGGTTTGAAAACGAACCGAATCGTCTGGTCGAGATCGGCTTTTTCTACGTTCAAATCGAGGCGCCGTTTGAAGCAGTGCGCGTGCTCGAGCATACCGTCCAGTTGGCGCCACAGGATCACCGCGCTCACAACAGTTTGGGGACCGCTTATCTGATCAGCTTGAGATTGGATGATGCGATTTCCGAGTTTCAGAAGGCGCTCGCGCTTGACGCGCGAGACGAGTTCGCGAACCTGAATCTCGGTAATCTTTCTCGCGCGATGGGCGACTATCAGCGTGCGATAGGCTACTATCGCAGGCAGATCGCGCTCAAGGCCGACGACGCGGAAGCGCATGGAGGTTTGGCGATTGCGCTGCTGGCAGTCGGGCGCGATGAAGAGGCTCAGCCTGAAATCAAACGCGCCCAAGAACTGGCGCCTGCAGATTATCACTTTCTGACTCAACTCGCTTTCTTTTACGTCACGCGAAAGAAGGCTGCGCTTGCTCGACCGTTGATCGAACAAGCGGCGCGCATCGAGCCACGCTACGCGTGGGCGTTCATCGCCAAGGCCGAGGTAGATGGGCTTGAAGGGAAGTTCGGGGATGCGCTGGCAACGCTGATCAGCGGGCAAGGTCAGGCGGGTTTTGCAACGTTGACCTTCGAGCTGGCGAAGGCGTTGATGTCCGTGGACGGTTACGATCAAGCCAACGAAGCGATGGCCAAAGCCTTCACGGTGAACGACGACGGCGAGTTTGAAACGATGCTGGGCGGCGCGATCAGAGCCCGGTCGCCAAGGTTGGATTTGTTGCTCGAGCGCGAAAGACAAGCTGCACTTTTCTTGAGCTACGATCCCACGACGTCTCTTCAATACAGACTGATCGAAGCCATTGCGAAGATTAATCACTATTCCAAAGTTGCGCTGGGTTCGAGAAAGAGGCCGCAAACAGCGACTCGACGAGGCGCCCAGGGGGCCGAGCCCAAACCCGGCACGCGGCCTCGCAGGGTGGGCGGCGAGCCGTCGCTTACCGAAGAGCTTTCCGCGGGTCGGGATTCGAACTTACAAGGTATGACCGAGCTTCTTCGAGCGGTCACGACGCTCACGACGCTCGACGATGGGCGCCAGGCGTTTCGGATGGTATGGGTCGCGCGCAAGCTTACCGAAGCCGACCTCGCGTTGGACGCGGCGGAGCAACTGTCTCGTCGGGCGATTGCGATGGCGGACGCCGCTACCGAGCCTGCTGGTTCCATGCGCGACGCGCCGCTGCTCGACCGGGCAGGCCGACGCGCGGCGTTTCTGGGCCGCGCTTATGACGCGCTGGGCTGGACCATGCTCAAGAAGGGGAACCTCCGCGGCGCGCTCGATAACCTGATAAAGTCGGTCGATGCTTATCCGGACAGCGCCGAGCGCAAGACTGCATTGTGGCACTTGGCAGTGGCGACTCAAGAGGCGGGCGACGACCGGCGCGCACTCGATCTTTACATCGCCAGCTACGATGCGGAGTCGCCGACTGCCTCGGTGCGACGGGCGCAGATTGAAGCGCTGTACAAAAAGCTCAACGGCTCGCTCGCCGGTCTCGACCAGAAACTCAAGCAGTAAAGACCCGCGATTACGACGTACGAAGACGGTCGCGTTTGCAGCATGCCTACCGTATTCACACACGCCGCAGTTGGTTTCGTTGCTGCCAAGGTCGCGAATGAAGTTATCACTCCAAGTACACGAATTGCACTCGTCTGCATGGTGCTGTCAGCGCTACCCGACGCCGATGCGTTGTTCATCGGAGTGATTCCGTACAATCATCCTCTCGGGCATCGAGGTTTTACGCACTCTCTTTTCTTTGCAGCGATGATTGGGGCGGCGGCTGCCTTCGCGCTTTCGAAAGCCGGCTGGACAGGCGATCGCCCTGTCTGGCCCTTTGCCCTGTTGTTGTTCATAGTGATCGCGCTGCATGGTTTTTTCGACTCGATGACCGACGGTGGTCTGGGAGTCGCTTTCTTCGCGCCGTTCAGCAGCAACCGGTACTTCATGCCGTGGAGGCCGATCCCGGTCGCGCCGCTGTCTTTGGAAGGCTTAACGACTCAACGCGGCATGCGAGTCATACGTTACGAACTCGCTTTGTTTTGGTTCTTCGCGCTGAGTGCTGTTGTTTGGGACAGACGTAGTTTGTGGCGCATGATTCTCGCGTGTGCATGCGCAGTGGTTGGGATAGTGATGTGGGTATTCGCGTTGAGGATTAACACTTAGGCGGCAACACTTCATTGCCGTCGCGAACCTTGAACGTGATATAATCCGCCAAGATTTTAAACTGTTCTCACGGTTCTTCCGCAGGGAGGAGTAACATGAATAACAGGAGAATCCTTGCCCTCGCCGCAGTCGGCGTTGTGATCGGCTGGTGTGCAATCTGCATAGCACAGAACAACTCTCAAACCGACCCTCCGAAAATAGTTCGCAAGGCTGGAGGCGTGCTTCAAGGCTCGGCAATCGCGCGCGTTGAACCTGTTTACCCGCCGGTGGCAAAGGCTGCGCGCGCGTCCGGCGCGGTTGTCGTCGAGGTTACCATTGACGAAAAAGGAGACGTCATCGCTGCACAGGCGATCAGCGGACATCCGCTCCTGAAAGACGCCGCAGTTTCAGCAGCGCGAGGCTGGAGGTTCGCGCCCACGCAACTGAGTGGAGTCCCGGTCAAGGTCATCGGAGCTCTGACGCTCAACTTCTCACTGCCCGACGAGAAGCATTCGCCCGACAATCCAAACGCCATCGAACAGGCGAAACAAGCGGTCAAAGCTAATTCATATTCACCCGAAGCGCATTTCAAGCTGGCGGAGGCTTATGCCGAAGAGGATTTGCACGAAGAGGCGATCGAAGGGTATAAGCGCGCGATCGAATTGAAGCCGGCATACAAAGAAGCCTATCTGGGTCTCGCGGCGGTCTACAGGAATCAGAATAAACGCGATGAGGAGATAGACACCTACAAGCAAGCCATCGCAGCAATGCCAAAGGATGTCGATCTACTGGAGGCGACCGCACGGGTCCTTAACGAGACTGAGCGGTTTGCTGAAGCGATCGATGTTCAGAAGCGAATCATGCAAATCAAGCCGGAAGATGCCGGAGTTCTCAACACTTTGGGTTGGTACCAGTTACGCGCACGCCGATTCCAAGACGGAATTGCGAGCTTTCAAGAGTCTATCCGGCTCCAACCCAAGAACGGTCTCGCTTATCACAACATCGGATGGGCTTATATGAATATGGGCCGATGGGAGGACGCTATTGCTGCGTATTCGCAAGCCTTGACCGCGGAGCCGAACTATTCACAGGCGTACAAGGTGCACAGAGAGATGGGCAGCGCAATGCTGAGGTCACGGGGCGCCAACGAAGCGCTCGTCGAATTCAAGCGCGCGCTCGAGTTAAATCCGCGATACGCGCCAACGCATTACGAGATGGGACTTGCCTACCACAGCCTCGGCCGCTTTGAGGAAGTTATCGACTCGTACAAGAAAGCCATCGACCTGCAACCTCGCACCACGGCTTATCGTAACGGACTTGGAGACACTTACGAGCATCTGGGTCGAGCGGCGGACGCAGAAAAGGAATTCCGCGAAGCTATCAAGATTGATCCCTCAGCGTCTCAAGCATACTTTGAGTTAGCGGCGCTGCTTTACTCGCAGAAAAAACCGGACGAGGCTGACAGTCTCATTCGCGAGGCGGCGCAACAACTTCCCAAGAACGTAAACGGCTACGTCGTTGTCTCCTCGATGCTTCAACATCAAGGCCACGCTGACGAAGCCGAGGCAGCGTTGAGAAAGGCCCTGCAAACTGATCCTAACAACGCGCTCGCGTTGAACAACCTC
>DATFWM010000235.1:0-5636 GCA_035259295.1 Blastocatellia bacterium
CGGTGAGGATGCCGAGCGGAAGATGGACCCGCTAGCGAATCAACAACCGAGACCCGCTAATGGAGCTAAGTCGATGTTTAGATTTGCTGTCTGGAAAGTAGCGATTGCTTACGTCATCGGAATGTGGCTTCTGCTCGTCTACGGAATTAGTGTAGCCGGCGGGGGTCATGGATTTCTGCTTCCTCTAGCGCTCTATTTTGTTCTCGGCTTGCCTCTGTCTGCATTGGCTATTGTTGCCGATGTTTTAGAGCAAACAAGAAGCGGCCCGCTAACGATGATTTTCCTCATGCTCGCTCCTCTCACGAACGTTGGACTCTTTTACCTTGCTCGATGGCTGCTCCGCCAGCGCGAATCACGTGCTACGCGAGAATGAGTCTAATCACCGCCTGAATACAGCGACTCAATTAACTCCGCGTACTTCTCTTCAACCACGCGCCGCTTCACCTTTAGCGTCGGCGTCAACTCGCCGCCGTCGATGCTGAACTCCTCCGCAAGCAGCGCGATTCGTTTCACCTTCTCGTAATCCGCAAGCTCGCGCGTGAGCCGATTCACGTCCGCTTTGATCACATCCACAATGCGACGGTCTGAGATCAGCTCTTGTTTGTCGATGGTCGAGATGCTGTGCTCTTTCGCCCACGCGCGCAGCCGCTCAAAATCGGGAACGATCAGCGCCGCGACGTACTTGCGCTTGTCTCCGATTATCACCGATTGCTCGACGAACTCGCTTTGATTGATCAAGCCTTCGATCATCTGGGGCGCGACGTACTTGCCGGCCGAAGTCTTGATCAAATCCTTCTTGCGATCGGTGATGAACAAGAAGCCGTTCGAGTCGAAGTGACCTATGTCACCTGTACTAAACCATTGCTCGCCCGCTTCAGAATCGTCGGTGAACGCCGCTTCCGTTTCTTCGGGCTTGTTGAAGTAACCTTGAAATACGTGGGGCCCGCGAGTGAGAATCTCGCCGTCTTTGGCGATCCTCAGCTCGATGCCCGGCAGCGGCCGCCCGACTGAACCCACGCGGCGGTGTTCGAGCGTCTCGGCCGCGATGACCGGCGATGTTTCGGTCAAACCATAGCCTTGAAGAACTGGAACGCCGGCGCCGCTGAATACCAGCGCGATGTCAGGTGGGAGCGCGGCGCCGCCCGAAACCATTCGCTTTATCCGGCCGCCGACCGCGTCGCGAAGCTTCGCGAAAACCAGCCGGTCGGCTATCTCGCGCTGGAACTCCAGCAGCGGCGGAACCGAACCGTCGTTTGTCGCGAGTCGCGAAGATCGTCTAGCTACGTCTAGCGACCATTCGAAGATCTTTTGCTTTATTCCTCCTTCGTCGGCGGCTTTCTTCTGCATTCGAGCGTAGATTTTTTCTAGCAATCTCGGGACAGTCGACATCAAAGTCGGGCGCACCTCCTGAATGTCGTTCGCGACTGTCTCGATGCCGGTTGCGTAATTTATTTGCACCTGACAGTGTAAGCACAAATACAACACCATCCGCTCGAATATGTGCGACAGCGGAAGAAATGAAAGCATCACACCGTCGGGCTCGATTCCCAGACATTCGCCCGACGCCAATGCGTTAAAGACTATGTTAGAGTGGGTGAGCATCGCTCCCTTGGGCTCGCCCGTCGTTCCGGAAGTGTAGATGATCGAAGCGAGGTCAGCAGGCTGCACGTCCGAGGATATCAACTCGAACAACTCGGGGCGCTCCGCCGCGACTTTCGCGCCTTCTTCTTCGAGCTTGGCGAACGGCGTAACGTTTTCAGCGCCTTCGATCGGCTGAAACGTGATGATTCGGAGGTCAGGAAACTTCTTGAGCGCCGCCTCCACTCTTTTCATTTGGCGCGCGGTAGAAACAAACAGGAGCTTGGGCTCCGACTCGCGCAGGATGTATTCGACCTGGTGGGGCGGCTGTGTCGGATAGATCGGAACGTTGATCGCGCCGTTCGACAGCACGGCGTAATCGGTAATGGTCCACAGCGGCCCGCTCTCGGCAAGTATTGCGACGCGATCGCTTTTGCGAATGCCGAGATCGTAGAGTCCGAGCGCTGCGTTGCGAACTCGAGTGAGCAGATCTTCGGCGGACATAGCGACCCACGACTTGTTTTGTTTAAAGCGCAGAGCCTCTCTGTCTGGGCGCGTCATTGCTGCCCTTTTCAGCAGTTCGACAAGCGTGCCTGGCTTGTTGTCTTCCATTCTGTGTTCTTGTCCCGGAAATTGATTTGCGAACCGTGCGCGAGCCAAAGCGGCACGTAAAAAGCACGCGCCCCGCTCGATAAGGCGCGCTCATTTTAATGCGCGGCTATTGAGATGTAAATGCAATTCAGGGTGGGGAGTGGACTTCGCTAACCGACAAACTCGGCGGCGCGTCGCAAGCGCAGGATAGTGCGCTCGCGGCCAAGGGTCATCATTATGTCGAACATGCCCGGCCCGACCGCTTGGCCCGTCAGCGCAGTGCGCGCGGCGTTGATCAGCAATCCGGCCTTAACGCCCTCCTCCTCGGAATAGGCTCTGAGAGCCGATTCCGTGGCATCGTGCGTGAACTCCTCAATTGAGGCAAGCCGATCCGCAAGACCTGACAACAACCGCTTCAGCCGTTCATCCTTGAGATTCTTCTTCACCGCCGCGGGCTCGTACTCGAACTCATCCGAGAAATACGGCAGCCCCAAAGTTGCAAAGTCCTGAGTCGTGCGATAACGCGACCTTAGAAGATCTATCGTGCCGGCAAACCAGGCAGCTCCGCTCGACGCCCATTCGTCACGCCAGATGCCGAACTTCTTCAGTTGTTCGGCGACGAGCGGCGCCAGTTCATCGAGCGTCATCGCACGCATGTACTCGGCGTTCATCCACAGCGCCTTGGGGTCGGTCCAGTTCTGGGGATCGCTCTCGTGAAAGTTGAAAACGGCGGACGATTTGTTAACACCTTCGAGCGAGAACTTCTCGATCAACTCATCGCGCGACATGATCTCCTGATCCCCGCCGGGCGACCATCCGAGCAGCGCCAGAAAATTCACCAGCGCGTCGGGAATGAAGCCGCGATCTCGATAGGTCGTAACTGAAACAACCTCGCCGTGCTTGCGCTTGGACAACTTCTCGCGGCCCGGCGCCATTATTAACGGCAAATGGCCGAAGCGTGGCAGTTCCACGCCGAGCGCTTCGTAAATCAGTATCTGCTTGTGCGTATTCGTCAGGTGGTCCTGCCCTCGAATCACGTGAGTGATTCCCATAGCAATGTCATCGACCACCACCGAAAGGTTATAAAGCGGGTAGCCGTCCGAGCGTATCAGCACCAGGTCTTCGATGTCCGAATAATCGCGCTCCTGAGGCCCGTAGACCATATCCTCGAATCTGGAGACGCCTTCTTCAGGCACCTTCAATCTGATGGCCGCCTGCTCGCCGGCCTCGACTCGCCGGAGCGCTTCCTCGTAAGCCAAGTCTCGATACGGGTTTCGTTCTTTGCCGGCGGCGGCCTGCGCGCGCGCGCGGTGGGCGATCATCTCCTGAACGGTAGTGTCATCTTTCTGCTGCTTCGGCGTGAAGTCATAGTAAGCCTGGCCTTCTTCGAGTAATCGCCGGGCGGCCGCGCGATGTTCCTCATCAAAGGACGACTGAAAGAACGGCCCCTCATCCGCGTCGAGGCCGAGCCAGTGCATGCCTTCGAGTATGCCTTGTACCATCTCGACCGACGACCGCTGAACGTCGGTGTCTTCGATGCGAAGTATGAAAGTGCCGTTGTGCTTGCGCGCGAACAGCCAGTTGAACAACGCCGTCCGCGCGCCGCCAAAGTGCAGGTAACCCGTTGGTGAAGGAGCAAAGCGAACCCTGACAATGTCAGCCATAATTAGTTCCGAAGTCTTAGCCTATCACCGCCTTAATGGCCTGAGCAAAAACATTCTCAATTTGCGTCTCGCCGCGAATGGCAATTGGCGTTGACAGACACGGTCCTCAAAAATATAATTAGCAGTCTCAATTTGAGAGTGCTAACGCGCTTGTGTTCCCATCTAGTCAGCGCTTAGCTTCAATATCATTTCGAAAGGAGCAACGAACACGTATGTCAAGCATACGCCCACTTCAAGATCGTGTGATCATCCGACGGATCGAGGAGCAGGAGCAAATCCGCGGCGGCATCATCATCCCGGACACCGCTCGAGAGAAACCGCAGGAGGGCGAGGTCATCGCCGTGGGAGCCGGGAAGAAACTCGATAGCGGCGAACGCGTGGCCCTGGACGTCAAAGAAGGCGACCGCGTGCTCTTCGGAAAGTACGCCGGCACCGAGGTCAAGCTCGATGATCAAGAGTATTTGATTATGCGCGAGGACGACATTCTCGGCGTGATCGAGAGGGCTGCCGAAAGCTCGAAGGCAAAAGGCAAAGGCAGGTAACAATTCTTAAAGAGGAGACGAAGAAATGGCAAAACACATAGCATACGGCGAAGAGTCGCGCCGAGCTCTACTGTCGGGAATCAATCGCCTTGCGGACGCCGTCAAGGTGACTCTCGGTCCCAAGGGACGCAACGTCGTCATCGAGAAGAAGTTCGGCTCGCCCACTATCACCAAGGACGGCGTTACAGTAGCGAAGGAAATCGAGTTGGAAGACAAGCTCGAGAACACCGGCGCGCAGATGGTGCGCGAGGTCGCCTCGAAGACTTCAGACGTGGCCGGCGATGGAACCACCACCGCGACGGTGCTCGCTCAAGCTATTTTCCGCGAAGGCGTGAAGACCGTAGCTGCGGGCGCGAGCCCGATGGCGCTCAAGCGCGGCATCGAGAAAGCGGTTGAGAAAGTCGTCGACGAGATTCACAAGCTCTCGAAGCCGGTCAGAGGCGAAGCCATCGCCCAAGTCGGAACCATCTCGGCCAACGGCGACGCTACCATCGGGCAGCTCATCGCCGAGGCGATGGATAAGGTCGGCAAGGACGGCGTGATCACAGTCGAGGAGTCGAAGACTCTTGAAACCACGCTCGACGTGGTCGAGGGAATGCGCTTCGATCGAGGATATCTCTCGCCTTACTTCGTTACCGATCCCGAGCGAATGGAAGCGGTGCTTGAGGACGCGCAGATTCTGATTCACGAAAAGAAGATCTCTTCGATGAAGGACTTGCTTCCATTGCTCGAACAGGTCGCGCGTCAGGGCAAGCCGCTGTTGATCATCGCCGAGGATGTCGAAGGCGAAGCGCTTGCGACTCTGGTGGTGAATCGCCTGCGAGGAACCCTGCAAGTTTGTGCGGTCAAGGCGCCCGGTTTCGGCGATCGACGCAAGGCGATGCTTCAGGACATCGCGATCCTGACTGGCGGCAAGGCGATCACCGAAGACCTCGGCATCAAGCTCGAGAACATTCAGCTTCAGGACCTTGGACGCGCCAAGAAAGTCGTCGTGGATAAGGACAATACCACGATCGTCGAAGGCGCCGGTAAGGCCTCCGAGATCGAGGGCCGGGTCAAGCAGATTCGCACTCAGATCGAGGACACAACCTCTGACTACGATCGCGAGAAGCTCCAAGAGCGACTCGCCAAACTCGTGGGCGGCGTTGCTGTCATCAAGGTCGGCGCGGCTACCGAGACCGAGCTGAAAGAGAAGAAGGCCCGCGTCGAGGATGCGATGCACGCTACTAAGGCTGCGGTCGAGGAAGGCATCGTGCCTGGC
>DATFWM010000236.1:0-3706 GCA_035259295.1 Blastocatellia bacterium
TTTCGAGCACTCGGACTATGTAACGGCGTTCAAGCTCAGCCAGTGTAAGATCATCAAGCGTCGCTTCACTCACGATGTCACGCTCAGGGGCCGTAACGCTGACGGGTAAATCCTCGGGCAGCAGAAGCTCGCCCCTGCCCATTGTAAGCGCGTGTTCGACTGCGTTCTCCAACTCTCTGACGTTGCCAGGCCAAGCGTGAGTCATGAGAACTCGCATTGCATCATTCGAGAAGCGGCGAACCGGCTCGCCAAGCTGTTGGGCAAACTTCTCGAGGAAGTGATGCACCAAAAGCGGAATGTCTTCCCGTCTATCTTTTAGATCTGGCAAACGAACCGGAACGACATTCAACCGGTAGAACAGGTCCTGTCGAAACTCGCTGCGTTTTACTCTTTCTTCGAGATCCTCATTGCTGGCGGACACAAGCCGAACATCGATCGGGATGTTCTCCCGTCCGCCAACCCTTCTCACAACACGCTCCTGCAGAACGCGCAAAAGTTTCACTTGAAGATTGGGCGAGAGAGTGTTGATTTCATCGAGAAAAACGGTGCCGCCCTGGGCCTCTTCTATCAAGCCTCGTCTGGTTTCGTGCGCGCCGGTGAAGGCGCCCTTTTGATGGCCGAACAACTCGGACTCGAGCAGCGTGTCAGGAATAGCCGAGCAGTTTATCGGCATGAACGGGGCGTCGCGTCGCTCCGAGTTGTAATGAATCGCGCGCGCCACGAGTTCTTTTCCTGTTCCGGTAGAGCCGATTATCAGAGCGGAGGCATCGCGCCTGGCAGCTATTCTCTTGATGACTTCAAAGAGTTGCTGCATCGGCTTGCTGCGACCCACTATATTTGAGAAGTTGTACCGCCCCCTGACCTCCGCCCGCAATTCCCTGACCTCACGGCGAAGGCTCCGCCTCTCCAAAGCTTTTTCAACAGTGATGGCCAGCTCATCAAGTTGGAACGGTTTGCCGATGTAATCTTCGGCGCCGAGCTTCAACGCCTCGACGGCCGACGAAATCGAACTGAACGCGGTCATAATGATAACGGCGACCTCCGGCCAATCGACTCTTATCCTTGCCAGCAGCTCGAGGCCGCTCATGCCGGGAAGCTTGATGTCGGTTATCACCAGAGCGTAGTCGTGTTGTTCGAGCTTGGCTACGGCTGCTTCGCCATCCTGGACGGTCTTGACATCGTATCCTTTTTCAGAAAAGAACGACGTCAAGAGTTCGCACATTGGTTCGTCGTCTTCGACAACTAAGATACGTTGATTCATGCTGTTCATTCAGAAGTTGGCGTCGTTGCCTCTACTTCGTCTGACGCACAGGAGCTGCGGGCAAGCTTATTGCGATGCCTCCACCCTTTACGCAACCCACGCTCGCTCCAGCTTGTCGCAATATTTGCCTGGCGAGCGAGAGACCGAGACCCGGCGTTGCAGTCTGGTCCTCATCGACAAGGAAACGCCCGACAGATGAAAAGAGATCACTCTCCGTGCCGCTCGCGCCGGTTCCGCGAACTGTAGCAGTCAAGAACTCCTGCACATCCGGCAATTCTTCAATCACTATTTCAAGATTGGCACCCGCGCCGAGCTCTTGAGCCGCATTCAACAATATATTGAAAAGAGCTTGCCGCAACTGCGACGCCTCTCCATATATCAGCGCCGGACTGTTTCTGCAAGTTAGTGTGGCCTTCACGCCCAACTTGCGCAACTCACTCGCAGCCAAGTCGAGCAAACCTGCCAACAGAGGTTCGAGATCTATGACGTCGTTTCGCCCCTGCGGCGCTCGCGCCATGTCTAGCGCGTCACCGATAAGAGTTGCTATGCGCTTACTCTGATTGAGGATCGACGACAGCTCTTTGTGGCCTTGCTCGCCGGGATTGGTCCGCGCCAATAAAAACTCAGTGTAGCCCGATATAACATTGAGCGGTGTCCCGACGTCATGCGCCACATCCGACAATATCTGCCCTAACGTCGAAAAGCGTTCTGCCTTTAGCAACTGCTCTTTCGCGCGATGTTGCTCGGTAACATCGCGCACTATCCTCGCGAAGCCACAGGACCGGCCTTGCTCATCGAGCAGCGGTTCTATGTGCACAGAGAGAACCTTCCCCGAGATACGCTCTTCAGTGTTACCTGAAATCATCTCGCCATGAAATGGTTCCCCATAGCTCGTGCCGTGCAGCTCACTCAGAGATTTGCCGTATATATCGCAAAGCTGCTTGTTCGCCCAGAGTATCTCTCCGGTGGTGGAGTGCACGCTTATACCTTCGGACATCGCATCGAGGACGGATGTCCAGCGAACTCCAAACGATTCGAGTCCGATTGTCTCATCTGGCCTTGATTTCTCTGTGGTGGTCCGCATCTTCGACGAAGCGAAGCAGCAGTATAACACCGCCTCGCTCGGCTTAGACAGGAGACTGCAGTCGAACTTGTCACCTGAAATAGACGAAGTCCGACGGTACTCAATTCGTACGCTATTTGCCGTGAATTGCGACAGTGTGCATCACATCCCGCCGTCATTCCGATCTTAACTCGCCAGTTAGACACCAACTCTTATCTCCCGGCTGGCATCGTTATTGCGCCGAATTCTTTGTGCTTAGCCAGGAATTTGTGTGTAAGGAGACTCGTTATGGAACCAGTCGTAGGAATCTTCAAGAGACCCGTTCAGGCGCAGAAGGCGATTGAGGATCTCAAACACGCAGGGATCCCGAGTGACCACCTTAACTTTCTAGCGCCCGGCTCAGCGGGAGCGGAGCTCGAGGCACTGCCGAGAATCGAGACGGAGCAACCGGGTATGGGTGAAGCTATGGGTGGAGTAGTCGGCGGAGCGATCGGCGCTGCGGGCGGAATGGGCTTGGGCACAGCCGCAGCAAGCATCTTCGTGCCAGGCGTCGGACCAGTGATCGCCGCAGGTCTTCTTAGTGCTGCGCTGTTTGGAACAGGCGGCGCCGTGGGAGGCGTGGCGGTTGGAAAAGCAATCGAAGAGGGGATGACGGACGGTTTGCCCGTAGACGAGATATATGTGTATGAAGACGCGCTCCGACAAGGTCGCTCATTAGTGGTAATCACGCCAGTCGACGAGCAACAGGCGGAACTTGCTCGACGCGTGATTGAGCGGGCCGGCGCCGAAAGCATAGACTCAGCGCGAGAAAGCTGGTGGGTCGGACTGCGAGATGCGGAAGAAGAACACTGAGCGGCCCAGGGGCGAGAGCTCGGGCCGGTTGAGTCAAATTATCGCCAGGGCTTCGAGGCTGCCTTGCGACCGCAGACGCGTGGCATGTCCTATGACGAAGCGATCAACAACTTGATGGCGAACTACCCGAAGACCTATCGCAACGAATCGTTTCGCGATGGCTACGAGCGAGGTCGGGAGCGTTATCAAAAGCTGATTGAAAAGCAAGGGAAACCAGCTCGCGTTGGCAGCTAGCCTGGAGGCGTAGGCGATGAATAATGCGCAGCGAGCTGTTGTGAGCCTTGCGGCGTTTGTGTTGACCTGTTTTTTCTTGCCGTGGCTGCAACTGAGCTGTGTTGGGATGAAGGATTCCCTCAGCGGTTACGATCTCGCGCGAGAGCAAGACAAATTCCTGTGGTTCGTCCCGGTTTTTATGGTGGCAATCTTGGTATTAGGACTGACGCCTCCATTGTGGAAAAAGATGCCGGCATTATTCGCGCTAGCGAGCATGGTCGGAGGAGGCATCGGCGCCTACTTAATGTACTATGAAC
>DATFWM010000237.1:0-6694 GCA_035259295.1 Blastocatellia bacterium
TCCATTTCGATCAATGGCGCGATGCGCGAGCTGGAACTAAGCGTGCAGAAACCGAGGAGCAGATAAGCAGCGTTCACGCGGTGCTGACAGACGACGCCAGGCGGCTGTGGCTGGCGACCGAAAAGGGAATATTGTTGATCTCGAACGGCGCAGTTCAGCGTTTGCCGATCGAAGCGTTGTCCAGCGGCAACGTTCGAGCGATTGGCGAAGATACGCGCGGCCGTCTGTGGTTTGCGGCAGACTCGAGCGGGGTGGTGGTTTATGATCCGACGCGCCGTGAGTCTCAACGAGTCCACTCCTTCGATCGCGATCACATCGCGACAATCTTCACCGATCGCGAAGGCCACGTTTGGTTCGCAACCGACAACGGCGTCGTCAACTCTGATTTCTACAGCTTTGTTAGTTTCACCACCAGTCGCGGTCTCGCCGACAACGACGTTCAAGCGGTCGTCGAAGCGCCCTGGCGCGCGCAGCGCAACTTGTGGTTCCTGACAGCGAGCGGCGTGTCGCGGTTGGAAGGCGAAAAACTAGTCCCACTCGAAGGCTTTCGCTCCGGCATTAACTTGCAGGCGGTGGCGTTCGACAGTTCAGGCGCGGCATGGTTTGCGACCGATCAAGGCGCGCTCAGATGGACCCGAGAAACTCTCACCCAATTCAACGAAGGAAGCGGGCTGCCTTCCAACAACGTTCAATGGGTGACAGCGACCGCCGGCGGCCAGGACGTCGTTTTCGCGACTACTCGAGGAGTTTCGATCTTCCAGCAAGGCGAGTTGCGCGATCTGGAACCTTTGGCAGGTTATGATACACGACACGTTTTTGAAGATAGAGACGGCCGCTTGTGGTTCGCTACCTTTCGCGGCGTCGTTAGCTTTGATCCGAAGACCGAAGAATCCAGTCTGATCGACACATCGCGCGGGCTGGCCGACAACGACGCGCGCTGGATTGGTCGAGCGGGCGATAGCCTGCTCGTAGCCACTCGCGCCGGTATTCAAGCATACAATGGAACAACCTTTACGACGCTTGATGGCGAGGCCACCAGCACGTTGTTCGTCGACCGCGACGGATTTCTGTGGGCTGGCACTGACGAAGGTCAGGTCAAGAAATTCCTCCTGTTTGGCGGCCATGTCCTGTCAACAATCTATTCGGGAGAGGGTCACGCGTTGACTGGGAGCCGCGTCAACTCGATCTCGCAGGACGACGAGGGACGAATATGGATCGCAACAAACAAAGGCGCAGTTCGTCACATTCCGGTCACCGACGGCCCTTCCGCCCAGGTTTCACTAGAGGTAGACGGCAGTGTGCAACCACCGTCGGCGCCGAACTCCTACAGTGTTTCTGCTGGAAGGCATAGAATTACGTTCCGCTTGGCTCCGGTCACCATGAGCGGCCAGACGCGCTGCCTCTACCGTGTCAACTCAAACGGGAACGAGCAGCGATGGGAAATCCTACAGCCACAGCAGGGCGGGCAGCGCGAGGTGTCGCGCCTGGACCTAGACGAAGGCGCGCACGGTTTCGAGCTTATCGCTTTGAATCGCGATCTCTACGGCGCTAAGAGTCCCGCAGCGACTCTGTCTGTGCGGGTGGGAGCGCCGTTCTGGAAGAGCTGGTGGTTCTACGCGCTGGCGGTAGCGGCCGTAGGATTGGCTCTGGGAGCCATTTTCGCGGCCCGCAGGGCGCAAGCGCGCGAGTACGTGCTTCCGCGAGAGCTGCGCAGTTACGTCCCGATCGAGCCCAATCCGTTCATCGTCGGCAATCCGATTCGGGGCGAGAAGATGTTCTATGGCCGCGAAGACGATTTCCGTTACGTGCGCGTGAAGCTTGAAGGCGCGAGTCAGGGCGTGGTGATCGTCTTTTGCGGCGAGCGTCGCGTAGGCAAGAGCTCGATTCTTTATCAGGTGGCGGGGGGAAAATTGGGGGAGCGCTTCATTCCGGTGTTCGTTGATCTTCAGGAAATGGTCATCGCTTCGGACTCAGAATTCTTCTCGCGCCTGTCGCGATTGATTGCGGAAGCTGTCGCGCGGGCAAACAGCCGCGAACCCGCTGCCCCCGTCGCGTCTGCCGCAACGCTCACCAATCTCCAGGCCATTCCGGTTGGGTCACACGCGGAGACGCTCAACTTGCCTCGATTCGACGGGCGAAATCCATATCCCGTGTTTCTCGATTTCCTCGAGGGAGTGCTCGACTCTATCCGCGACCGCACGCTTCTGATCTTAATGGACGAGTACGAGTTGCTTGAGGGCAAAGTGGACGAAGGCAAAATCTCAAGTGAGCTGTTCACGTTCCTCGCTGGCCTAATGGACAACAAAGAGCGGCTGGCGCTGATCTTCACCGGCTCGCGCAGGTTGGAAGAGCGTGATCGAAAGTACTGGCGCGAGCTGCTCAGGCGGTCGTTGTTTCGCAAAGTTGGGTTTCTGTCAGAGAAAGACACGATGCGGTTGATCACCGAGCCGGTCCAAGGTCGCGTCGTCTATGGACGCGGAGTTGTTAGTGCTATCTATCGGCTCACGGCGGGCCAGCCATTCTACACTCAGGTTATTTGTCAAAATGTGGTGGACTATATGAACGAGCACCGGCAAAACTGGGTGACCGGGGCCGATCTCACTCGCGTGATCGGGGAGATCGTGGACAACCCGTTGCCGCAAATGATTTACACTTGGGACGCGCTATCGGACGATGAAAAGCTGGGGCTTTCACTGCTTGGAGAGGCGCTCGCAGACGGCGCCTCTTATGCGACCGCTCGCGAGTTGCGAGCGTCGGTGAAGGCAAGCGACTACCCGGTCAATCTGTCGGAAAACACAATGCGACTAACGTTGGAAGAGATGTTCCGTCGCGAGTTGTTGGAAAAAGACGCTTCGGGCGGATTCCGGTTCAAGATCGACTTGCTCAGGCTTTGGATTCGGCGGTCACATTCGATATGGCAGGTAGTGAAAGAAGTGCGCACGCTTTAGGCCTATGAAGACGGCAAACCCATACCTGAACCGCGTAGCCATCAAAGACCCGGGGCAGTTTTTTGGTCGCGCGCGTGAGGTGTCCAAGATATTCTCGCGGATCGGCGCCTCGAGACCTCAATCCATTTCCGTCGTCGGCGAGCGACGAATCGGCAAGTCTTCGCTGCTTTGCTTCATCAATCATCCACAGGTCCGCGAACGCTTTCTCGATCGACCTGAATCTTACGTCTTCGCGTTCATCGACCTCCAACAGAAAAGAAGGTTGACGCTCACCGAGTTTTTCAAGGAGTTGTTCGCTCTGCTGGGGAAAGAGACTGGTGACAAATCTCTCACTAGACTCCAACCTTCATTCGATTCGCTTCGGTCGATGCTCGACAATTTTCGCCGTGACGGGCGCAAGCTTGTTGTGTTACTCGACGAGTTCGATGCGATCACGACCAATCGAGCGTTTGATCTGGAGTTCTATTCCTTCCTTCGGTCGATTGCCAACAATTACGATGTTGCTTACGTGACCAGCTCGGCGCGAGATCTTCAGGAGCTGTGTCACACTCAGCTCATCGCTGACTCGCCGTTCTTCAATATTTTCACCAACGTGTTTCTTCGCGCGTTCACTCGAAAAGAAGCGGTGGAGCTGATCACTCGGCCCTCGGCCGAAGCGGGCTTGCCGCTGGAAGGCTACGCGCGCCGGATAATGGAAATCGGCGGTTACTTCCCTTACTTTTTGCAGATCGCTTGCTCGGCATATTTTGATTATCTGGTGGAGAACGATGGCAAGCTCGACCGCGAGGAAGTAGAAGCGACGTTTCTTGATGAAGCAAAAGGCCAGTTCCGCTTCATCTGGGACCATTTGAGCGATGGTCCCCGTCGCGCGATTCGTGAGGTCATGGAGCACGGGCGTGTCGAGAAGGAACACGAACACATCTATGAAGACCTGAAGCGCGCTGGTTACTTCATTCATGACGATCGAGGCCCGCGCATTTTTTCAACGCTGTTCGCGTCGGTGGTCTCAAGGCCGCGCGTCATCACAACCGAGCTGCGCGAGACGGACCGCGCGGCGATGGCGGTTCACGACGGCAAAACAGAGAAGGTCGTCGCGCCTCCGCTGATCGAGCCCGAAGGCCACATCGGAAGATTCGAGATACGGCGTTCACTGGGCGCGGGCGGGATGGGCGAGATTTTTGAATCATACGACACGGACCTCCAGCGCACCGTAGCGATCAAGGTGCTCGCGTCGAAACACATTGAAGACGAGTCGATGAAGCAGCGTTTCTTGAGAGAGGCCCAGATGGCGTCGCAGCTCAATCACCCGAACATCGCGACTATTCACGAGATCGGCGAGGCAACCGGCAACCCTTACATCGTGATGGAGTACGTCGAGGGGCAAACGGTTGCCGAGCGTCTGGAGACTGGTCCGCTTCCGTTGCGCGACGTGATCGAGATTGGCATACAGTCTGCCGAAGCATTGGCGGAAGCGCACGAATGTGGAGTTGTTCATCGCGACATCAAATCTTCGAATATCATGATCACCCCCAGAGGCAAGGCTAAGGTGCTGGACTTCGGACTCGCGAAACCGCTGCCGATTTTGAACCGCAGAAGCAAATCGCGTCTCACCGAGTCAGGAGTCTTGCTGGGAACCGTGAGCTATATGTCGCCGGAGCAGGCGACGGCACAAGCAGATGTGACTCATCTCACGGACATTTTTTCGCTGGGAGTTGTGCTTTACGAAATGACGACGGGCAAGCTTCCGTTTGAAGGCGAGACTTATTTCCAAACGATCGAGGCGATAAGAAAGCGCGCGCCGTCGGCGATCAACAAGCACCGAAAGGACGCACCCGACGCGCTCGCCACAGTGATCGAGCGAATGCTTGAAAAGGATCCTCACGAGCGATACCAGTCGGCATCAGAAGTCGCGCGGGATTTGCAAAACGCGGTCAAAAGTTTTCCAAGCGACAGAGTTTCAGACCGAGGATAAAAGTAGATGCTATCGGAAATGGACACTCCTGGAATGGAAAGGCATAAGTTGTGCGGGGCCTCGTGAAATGATTCACTCAGTAGTCGTCGGACCCTTTTTGTGATGCTCCGGGCTGATCGAAATCTCTTCCTCGTAATGCGACTCGCGAGTGAACAGAACAAACCCAACGCCGACGATCACCAGAACCAAAACAATCACCACAACCAGAAAATACCACGGCAGATTTGGCGCGTTCGGGTTGCTGGGATCGCGTCCGCCCATCGCCAGCAGCACAAAAGGGCCGACGATCGCTCCAACCAAGCCGATCAGCAGCGCTACTCGATCGAGCACTCCTTCCTGGGGTACGTTGACGTGCCAGCCCCAGTATGCCCCGATCGCTGCGGCAATGAGCGCCAGGACGGAAAGCACTGATCCACGCGCGATATTGCCGAGCAGATAACCGCTGATGAACTGAGCCTTGTTACCAGAAGGCAGGGCGGCGTAGACCAGCAGAGCCAGAACCAGCGTTGCCAGGGCGACGATCAGAGCGTCGAGCACTCGCACTTCTTCCGTAAGCCAGCCGATGACGAACCCGCCGACCAAAAACGCGCCGACAGTTAGCCCGAAGGTCACAGCAACGGCTGTGTCGGACATTACATCCGCCTGACTGCCCTTAGTGCTGTAGGCTATGCCGGTGAAGATAAGAGAGATAATGACCTGAAGCCCAAACGTGAAGCCAAGTCCAACCAGAATCCATTTGACGCGGCCCTTCATAAAGCCTCCCGATGTTCAGGCTCGAAGCATCGTCAGGACGCTAGGATTTCTGCCTGAGTGTCTCTGAACGCTAATGCTCGCGGCACCCACAGGTTTAATTATGCCACTAATCGAAGGAGTTGGCCCGTCAAAGAACGATCACGCTTTGGCGCTGATTATCTTCCAAACCGCTTCTGGTCTAACCGGCATGTCCAGATGTCGAACGCCAAAAGGCGACAACGCGTCGACAATCGCGTTTACAATTGCGGGCGTCGCGCCAATAGTTCCGGCTTCGCCGACTCCCTTAACGCCAAGCGGGTTCACCGGCGTGGGCGTTTCAGTGCGATCGAGTTCGAACCACGGGATCATCGCTGCTTTCGGTAATGCGTAATCCATCAAGGTGCCGGTCACAAGCTGACCTTGCTCGTCGTAAACGACCTCTTCGTACAAGGCCTGTCCGATCGATTGCACGATGCCGCCCTGCACTTGCCCGTCAACCATCATTGGATTTATCGCCTTGCCGCAATCGTCGACCGCGACATAGCGCAGGAACTTGATCTCTCCCGTCTCGCCATCCACCTCGACAACCGCGATGTGAGTTCCAAACGGGAAAGTGAAATTCGTCGGCTCGAAGAAGTAAGTCGCCGACAGGCCAGGTTCCGAGCCGGCCGGGATGTTGCGCGCAACGTGGGCGGCAAGCGCGACCTCTTGAATCGAAACGCTTCCGTCTCCAGCTTCGACCGACCCGCCAGACTCCCCAGCGGCGGCCATGGCAGCCTGTTTGGCGAATCTGCCCTCTTTGAATGCGATGTTCGGCACGTCGGTCTTCAGCATGTGAGCTGCAATGTTCGTCGCCTTCTCTTTCAACTTCTCGATGGCCATCAACACCGCTGTTCCGCCCACCGCAGTCGCGCGGCTGCCGAAAGTCCCGATCCCATATTGCACCACCGCGGTGTCGCCGTGCACGACGGTTACATCGTTCAGATCAACCCCCAACTCGTCGGCCGCGATCTGCGCGAACGAGGTTTCCTGTCCCTGCCCG
>DATFWM010000238.1:0-4969 GCA_035259295.1 Blastocatellia bacterium
GCATAGCAGTTGTTGATGAAAACGGCAGCCTCACGATTCGACGGGCCGAAGGTAAGCTACGTAATCTGGAGGAAGCCGTCCGTCTCAACCCCTTGGACGGGAGTTATGGCATCGGCCACACAAGATGGGCGACTCACGGACGCCCCACGGAGGAAAACGCGCATCCTCATCGCGACTGTTCGGGACGCGTCGTCGTGGTCCACAACGGGATCATCGAGAACTTCCTTTCTCTCAAACGCGACCTTCAATCCGATGATCACACCTTCGTCACCGAAACCGACACCGAAGTGATCGCACACTTGATCGAGAAATATCTCGATGAGGGTGAGCCGACGCTCGATTCGAGCGTCCGTAGAGCCGTTTCCGATCTCCGGGGCATCTACGCGTTGGCGATCATGTCGTCGGAAGAGCCTGAGAAGATCGTCGCCGTTCGACAAGGACCGCCCATCGTGATCGGTCTCGGCCAAAACGAGTATTTCGTTGCGTCCGATATCCCGCCATTGCTGAATCACACCCGCGACGTGTTCTTTCTGGGAGACGGCGAAATGGCTGTGCTGACTCGCGACGGCGTTATGGTGTCTGACTTCGAAGGAACGACGGTTTCTCCCGACGTTCAGCGAATTACCTGGGACCCGATCGCGGCTGAAAAAGGCGGCTTCAAGCACTACATGCTTAAAGAGATTTACGAGCAGCCTCGCGCGGTCCGCGACACGATAATGGGCCGCGTATCGCAGACGACGGGCCGCGTGTATCTGGACGAGATGGAAATCACGGAAGCGGAGCTCCGCGCGTTCACTTCCGTTAAAGCGATCGCGTGCGGCACAAGTTTGCACGCGGCGATGGCCGGCAAGTACATGCTCGAAGAGCTGGCGCGGTTGCCAGTCGAGATTGATTACGCATCGGAGTTTCGTTATCGAGACCCGATTCTCGACGACAAAACTTTAGTGATCGCCATTTCACAATCCGGCGAAACGGCGGACACGCTTGCAGCCGTTCGCGAGTCCAGGGAAAAAGGCGCAAAAATTCTTTCGATCTGCAACGTGCAGGGCTCGATGCTCACCCGCGAGTCTCACGGGACTGTTTTAACGCATGCCGGGCCGGAGATTGGGGTCGCGTCGACCAAGGCGTTCACGAGTCAAATGACTGTGCTCTATCTGCTTGCGCTTTACCTTGGACAGCAGCGCGGAGTGCTTGACGATGAGCAATCGCTCGCTCACGTGCGCGCGTTGAACGGGTTACCGGTGAAGATGGAGACGCTGCTCGGCTGCGATGAGCCAGTCGAGAAACTCGCCCGCGAGTTCCATCGCGCGCAAGACTTTCTCTATCTCGGGCGCGGGATCAACTATCCGATCGCGCTCGAAGGCGCGCTGAAACTGAAGGAGATTTCTTATATTCACGCAGAGGGTTATCCGGCCGGCGAAATGAAGCACGGTCCAAACGCGCTGATCGACGAAGATTTGCCGGTGGTGGTCATCTGCACGCGCGACGAGACGAGCGAGGCGTCGAAGCTGCGCTATGAAAAGACCCTTTCGAACATGGTCGAGGTCAAAGCGCGTGACGGCGTTGTGATCGCCCTGGCAACCGAGGGCGACAGCGAACCTGGGGAAGTCGCGGATCAGGTAATTGAAGTTCCACGGGCGAGCGATTTGATCTCGCCGATACTGTCGATAGTCCCGTTGCAGTTGCTGGCTTATCACATAGGGGTGCGCCGAGGCTGCGACGTCGATCAACCTCGCAACCTCGCGAAGTCGGTTACGGTCGAGTGAGGCTGGTCATAACGCTGATGACAAGCTAAAGAACCACCGCGGCGTGCGTCGCACAGGGTTACCTTTACACGGTTGCGTCGTTCACGCGCAGTCGTGTTCGGGGGCCTACTTCATCTATAATTATCTCCGTTTAGCTCCTTCTCCCGAGCGGGTCAGCATCGATGGGATCAAAGCGACTCTTCAAACTGCCTGCGCTCAAGCTGCACACAAGGACTACTCTCGTCACTTCAGGCGTGCTGATCATCGTCTTCGCAATTATCGCCATCTTTTCTGATCTCGCGATAACCAAATTGAGCGATCGCCAGGAGCGCGACCAGGCCCAACTGCTCGCAACCCGCGTGGCGGAAACCGTTGAGCATCACATCAAACGTCAGAAGAATCGCGAACGACGCAGGAAACGCGAAGAACCGCAGGAGGAAACTGAAATCACGACGGTTCCCGACTGGGCCGACGTGCAGGAGCAAATCGAAGACACGATTGCAAGAGACAATCCGCAGCTTACCGAAGTGCGAGTGTTTCAGAGAACCGCGTCCGGAAAATGGGAAGAGGCCATCAGAATGCCGCCCGACGCCGGACCTTTGCCTCCTGAGGAAGAAAGGGCCGCTTCACAGCAAATCGACGCCTCTAGGGTAGCTTCAGTCCGGCAGCAGGGATCGAACAGGTTGATCGCGGCAACAGCAGGAATCAACGTGCTGGATGCAGGGGGGCCTACGCATTTCGGGACCGTCGACGTGCTTCTCACATTCGACGAGAATCACAGCTCAGCAGCCGAACTCCGCCGTTTGATCTGGCCGCTGATGTTGCTGGCGATCATTGCGATCACGTTGATGACTTATTTTCTTTTCCGGCACCTGGTCTACAAGCCGATCGACAGCCTGCTGCTCGCGATGTCGAAGGCCGAAGAAGGCGATCTTGCGGCAGAAGCGCCGCCAACCGTGGCTGATGAGATCGGTCTGCTGACATCGCGCTTCAATCGGATGCTTGGTCGGATACGACAGATGACCGAGCAGCTTAACCTTGAGCAGCGTCAGTTGGAAGATCGGGTGCACCAGGCGACTGCTGAGATCGCCGACCGCAAAGCGCAACTCGAAGAAGCAAACCTGAGATTGTTTGAGATGCAACGACAGTTGACCCAGCTCGAGCGCCTGGCTGCTGCAGGTCAGCTTGCGGCGCAGTTCGCTCACGAAGTCGGCACGCCGCTAAACTTGATATCCGGTCACGTCCAATTGCTTCGAGCGCGGCTACGAGACGAGCGCGTGATCACGCGGCTTGACATCATCGCCGGTCAAATCGAAAGGATCACAAACATCGTACGCTCGATGCTCGATTCGACGCGAAGGCCCGTGCCTCAGTTCGAGCCGGTGGATATTAACGCGCTTCTAGCGCAGATACTGGACGCAAGCCAGCCGACCTTGATGGCGCGCAACGTCCAGCTGCACACGCAAGTTAACGAGGAGCTTCCGCCGATCGATGCCGACGCCGATCAGCTCCAGCAGGTCTTCATAAACCTGATCAACAACAGTCTTGACGCGATGCCGCTTGGCGGGCGACTTGAAGTCTCAACCGCGCTGGTCCGCGACTGCGTGGTCATTGAGCTCTCAGATAATGGAGAGGGCATCGCCGAAGACCAGATCGATCTGATATTCGATCCGCTGTTTTCGACCAAGCGAGGAAGAGGAACAGGACTTGGGCTGACGATTGTCAAGCAAATAATCTCGGAGCACGGGGGGGATATAGAAGTTCAAAGCGAACCCGGGCGACAGACGACGTTTCGAATAACTCTGCCGGTTCGTTCGGCTGCAGTCGCAAGCGCGATCAGAGTTGACGAGGAGACGGCGATGGCGATCGACGTCCCGGCGCTGGTGGATGAATGAAGCGAATACTCGTGATAGACGACGACCTCGAGACTTGCAACTTCCTCACTGAAATCTTCGCGGAGGAAGGTTGGCAAGTGGCTTCGAGTCAAAGCGCAGAAGCCGCCCGCGAGACTGTGGAGAAAACGCACTTCGACCTGATCGTCAGCGACATCAATCTCGGTGGCCGCACGACCGGCGTGGCTCTACTAAAGGAGTTCAAAGCCTCGGCTCCCGATTCCGAGGTGATCCTGATCAGTGGATTCGGCACGCTTGAAACAGCGGTCGAAGCCGTCCGGGAAGGCGCCTTCGACTACATCAGCAAGCCGTTCAACGTGAACGAGGTTATCGCGACGGCTCGACGCGCGCTCAAAGGCCGAGACGCGAGCGCGCCGGCGGCCGTTTTGCTGAAAGAGTACAGCGCGGCTTCCGGCCTGATCGGGCACACTCACAAGATGATCGAGTTGTACAAGGAGATCGCGCTCGTCGCGCCATCGCGTTCGACGGTGCTGATAACCGGGGAGTCGGGGACCGGCAAGGAGTTGGTCGCGCGCGCCTTGCATCGCAACAGTCCCAGGTCCGCGGCCGCGTTTGTCGCAGTCAACTGCGGCGCGATCACCGAAACTCTCTTAGAGTCTGAATTGTTCGGGCACACCAAAGGCAGTTTCACCGGCGCCACCGGCGACAAACGTGGGCTGTTCGAAGAGGCGAACGGCGGGACGATTTTTTTGGACGAGATCGGCGAGACCAGCCCCGCTGTGCAAGTAAAGTTACTGCGCGTGCTTCAGGAGGGCGAAATACGCAGAGTAGGAAGCCCCCGTCCCATCCGGGTAGATGTTCGAGTGCTGGCAGCCACCAACCGCAATCTCGATCGGGAAGTTGAAGAAGGCCGGTTCAGAGAAGATCTCTACTATCGTTTGAGCGTAGTGATGCTGCGCGTGCCTCCACTGCGCGAACGAGCCGAGGACTTGCCGCTTCTCGCCGCTCACGCGTTGAGGCAGGCGCGAGACGCCGGGGCCCGCGCGACCACTATCTCCGAAGAAGCGTTAGCAGTCCTGGGTCGATACGAGTGGCCGGGCAACGTCCGAGAGCTCGAGAACACAATCGCACACGCGGCCCTTTACGCTCGCGGCAACGTGATCACGCCCGACGACTTGCCCGCGAAGATACGCAATCACCTTCGCGCGGTCGAACCCGAAGGCAAAACTCAATCGATGTTCAAGGACCTTCCATCGCTTGATGAGCTGGAGCGGCGCTATCTTATCCACGTCTTACAGTCGGTGGGCCGAAGTCGAACCCGCGCCGCTGAAGTGCTCGGCATAGATCGCCGG
Organism: Blastocatellia bacterium; assembly: GCA_035259295.1. GTDB lineage: Bacteria > Acidobacteriota > Blastocatellia > UBA7656 > UBA7656 > Onstottus_A. The sequence goes on from DATFWM010000238.1 coordinate 4,951, forward strand.
ACGCTATATCGAATGGCGG
>DATFWM010000239.1:0-5079 GCA_035259295.1 Blastocatellia bacterium
GCCACCGGCGCGGGATAAGTCACAACTGCCGAGCACTGGGTCGCTCCAGTATCGTCAGTTGCACCGCGACGGACGCATCGGTGAACGCGGCGACTTGTTTCTTCAGCGTGGTGGTAATGGATAAAGAGCCGCCGGTCATCAAATGCCCGGCAAACGTGACCGCCGATGCAGGAGCGACCCAGTGCTCGGCAGTTGTGACTTATCCCGCGCCGGTGGCGACCGACAACGTCCCAGGCGTGACCGCGAGCTGCTCGCCGGCGTCAGGCACAACCTTTCCGGTTGGTGTAACCACGGTCACCTGCACGGCGACCGACGTTGCGGGCAATAAGACTGCGTGCACGTTCACCGTGAACTTGACCGGCGGCCCCACGCAAGCTGTGATCTCTCCGGCGAGCGTTGATTTGAGAGCCGTTAATGTTTTCAGTCTCAAGACCAAGAAGCGGACCGCGACCGGAGAGTTTTCTATTCAGAACACAGGTTGTGGACGCATGACGTTGACCTTCAAGTCGATAACCCGAGTCACCGATCAAGGCAAGCTTTCCGACGCCGACGACAGCGCGTTTTTCTCGTTCTTCAGACGGGGGGCCGACGGGAGCCCGACTGGTGCGAACCTGCTTGGCCAGCAAGTGACCATTGATGCCGGCGCCGCAAATCAGCAGACGTTCATTGTGCAGTTTCGACCGCAGGGAGTGCCCGCCGACCGTGGCAGCTCGCCGCTTCGAGCGGTTGACGTAGTGCCAAACAGCTTTCAATCAATCCTCAGCTTTACCGGTACGGACAAGACGATCACCTTCAACGCGGCCGCTAAACCTGGCGTACAATTGATCGACCCACTGGTCAGCATTTGTCGGTCGGGAGATCAGTTCATTATTACGTTCCACGTGTATAATTCGAATAAAACCGACGTGGCGACTGCAACTTTTGAGTTCCTGGATGGTTCGGACAGGGTCATTGGTACAATTTCCAACGTCGACCTGGCAGGCCCAATCGGCAAGGCGAACATCGTGAATGGTCAGAGCTTCACTGTGATTCAAAATACCACGGTCGATGACCGGGTTTCCAAAGTGAGGGTGACCGTTTTCGGCGGCAGCTCGAGCGATCAAGCGACTTCAAGTGCGCTCCAGTCGACCTGCGGCGCGAGCGTTGCGTCCCTCTCGGCTCGACGTCAGGTGGCTCTGCCCGTCCTTAATCTCGACGGGTTGATGCCTTGAAACTAGGAGAGATAAATGACAATTCGTAACCGCCTCGGAGCGCAGGCGTCCTCGCCTGCCCGTTCTGGCCACCTGGTCTATGTCGGGATGCGGGTAATCCTCGTTGTGGCGCTGACGCTGGGGCTTGCGCCCAAACCCTTGAGCGCCTTCGCCGGCGTGGTTCCGGCGCAGGATCAACCTCCGCCTCAGGATGTTAACATCCGGGTAGTCGACGAGCTGGGCCGGCCTGTCGCTTCTGGCGCGGCGTTGAGCGTCCGCGCGCGAAGCACTCGGCAGATTCAGGTTCAAGTGACCGACAAGAATGACAAGCCGCTTCCGGATCTTCCGGTGCTTTTTTCGCTCGGCGACCCATGCATAGGATCGCTTGGATTGGGAGCTCTAGCCGGGCCAACCTTCAGACAGAAAACCGACAAGCGTGGAATAGCGGCGGTGCCGCTTTTGGCGGGCGCTGCAAGGTGCTCGGGCAGTATTATCGCCAAGGTGGAAGGCACGAATGCATCCGTCAGCATCCAGACCACCGTAAAACCGAGTGGCAGATTTTTTTCTACTCGGAACATGCTGATCGGGGCTGCGTTAGCGGGAGCGGGGGTTGCGATAGGACTGATAGTGGCGAATTCGGGGAGCGGGTCGATTAAGGCTTTGCCGCCAACCGTTGTTAAACCGTGATCCGAGGCCGATGCAGTAATCCGCAGATTGCTGCAAGGGAGAAGTAGCATGTGGAAGTATCCAATTTCGCGTACCGCACTCGCGGCGTCGCTCTTTCTAGCATTACTCGCGTTGAGGCCGCTCCAAGGTCTTGGCGCACAAGACGGCGGACGGGGACTCAAAATCAAAGTCGGCGCGACAAACGGCGAGCTGACTTCCGGCCGCGCGACGGACATAAACTTGTGGGCGGTGTTGATAGGTGTGTCGCGTTATCAATACGGCGATCAAGACCTGGATGGCAATCGAATCTCTAATCTCAAGCACGCTTCAGAAGACGCCGAAGCCATGCGCGATTTCTTGATGAGCCCCGAAGGCGGCGGATTCAAGGAGGACCACATCGCGCTCCTCGAGGATGAGAGCGCAACGAGGGCAAACGTCCAGAGCGCGCTCGCGAAACTCAAACAAGCCAAGCCGAGCGATTTCTTCGTAATCTATATAGCAGCCCACGGAGCGGTTTTGCCGTTCACTGACCCGAAGACCAATACCACGCGCGATATTCCTTACTTTTTGCTCTACGATACAGACGTTCGCAATCCGGAAAAAACGGCGTTGAGGATGGAAGCCTTTCGCCAAACTGTGGATGGACTCGAGGCTAAGAAAGGACTCGTGCTGTCGGACACCTGCTACAGCGGCGGCGTTCAACTGATCGGGCGGGGCGTGGATGAATCAGCGAACGCAAATCAGAGATATCTCGACTTGATGAGCAAGATTCCTGAGGGCGTCGGCTTCATCTCTGCCGCCAAACAGACCGAGCGCTCTTATGAGAAAGACGACTTCAGTCACGGCGTCTTCACTTATTGCCTGATAGAGGGACTCGGCGGCGCGGCGGATGCGAATCAGGACGGCAAGGTCACTTTCGATGAGGTAGTCCAATACCTCGACGAGCGTGTCCCGCAAATGACCAATGGCCGGCAGCATCCCTTCGCAAACACCACGGCGGTCGATGCGAATTATCTGGCGCTTTCGGCAGTGACTTATGCGAATCTTGCAAGGCTTGGGCCGGTCAGCGGATACGGATTGCTGAAGATTCGGGTGCCGGACATCGACGGCGTGAACGTCGCGATAGACGAAAAGGATCAAACGACGCTCGAAAAGGGCGTGACGCGGACGTTCAGAGTCCCGGCGGGAGAGCACCGACTGAGGTTTGCAAAGGCAAACTCGACACGACAGTGGCCCGCGAGAGTCGAAGCAGGTAAGACATATCCGTTCACCGTAAACTTTGCCTTCAGCGAGAGCGGCAGCGCGGATGACAGCCTCGTCGATCCCGGTGAGCTAACAAACGTCTATTTGCCGCCCGATGTGAAGGTGCCGAGGGATGCTGAGGACCTCTTTCGGCAAGGCGTCGATCTTTTCAACAAGCAGGACTATCGCAAATCAATCGAGAAGCTGAATCAAGCAAACGATAAGTTTGATCCAAAGGCGAAGGCCGACGGCGGCAACTACGCCGAGGCGCTCGTGTATCGCGGGCGCGCGGAACAATCGCTCGGAATGGACAAAGAAGCGGTGAAGAGTTTTCAGCGCGCGCTTCAGCTTCGGCCGAGTGACTTTGAGACGAAGACGCTGCTTGCGGAAGCCAGATTCAACGCGGTCGCCAATCTCGATCAAGTCGAGCGCGATCTACGGGACGTTATCGCCTCGCATCCGGATTTCGCATTCGCGCGAGTGGTGCTCGCAGACCTGCTTCTTTATCAGAACAAGCCTCGGCAGGCGGAGTGGGAGCTGAGGCTCGCGATCAATGACGACCCAAACTATCCTGCGGCTTATTTGGTGCTTGCGGATGTGTTGACCTATCAGTCTTCTCAAGAGAAGCAGAAGGAAGCGACCAAGATGGCCGAGAAGGCGCTCGAGCTTTTCAAGAGAGTCAGCGAGAAGAAGGTCAAATTCTCCACCGGATTGAAGAATCTCTCGATCTCGCACGTGATATTCGGCCACGCGAATTACGCAAACAATAACGTGATGGCTGAGGTTCATCACGCGATCGCAAAGACCCGAACGCGGTACGTCGAGTTCAACGCTAGGAAACTCTCCGCGCAGGAGAAGGCCGGCTATCTGGATTCCGCACGTGCGGAGCTGAACGAAGCGCTCGGCCTGGCGCAGAAGCTGACTGAAAAACGACGGCTTGCGTTGGTTCTGGAGACGAGCGCGGCGAATCACTTTTACAAAGCCGAGATGCAGCCGGCGATTGAAGACGGCAAGCAAGCTCTCAAAGTGGCTGCCCAGTACCCCGAGATGAAAGACCTGCCGGACGCGCACCTGACTTTGTACGGCGCTTACAAGAGCGTTCAGGACTACGCGAAAGCGGCGGAGCATCTGCAAAAGTACATCGACGTCGGTAACGTGAGCCCGGAGGAAAAAGCAAACAGAAAGCAAGAGGTGCAAAATCTCTTGAACAAGGCTCGCGCAAACGGACAGATTAAGTGAGTCTGCCGAAGATCGGTAGGAAATGACTATGAGAATAGCGACGGAATTTCTAGCCGTCCTGCTGATGGTCATCGGACCTGGTTCGCCGGATGACAAGACACCACGCGGCTTGTTTATAAACAAAACCGCAGATGCTGTAGAAGTGCGCATCATAGACGACAGGACCGGTTTGGCTGTTTTCCCAAATCAAGAGTTCAAGCAGGACGACAGCCTCCGAATCGAAATCAAGACTAATTTCGAAGCTTACGTATACATCGTCAACTTGGAGATTGCGAATGAAAAGACGAATAGTTTTCTCGTGTTTCCGACTCTCGCTGCGCCCGACCACAAGCTAAGAGCGGACGCAACCGCCAGGCTTTCGGCCACTTTTGATCAGAATTCAGCGGCAGAGATCCTACAGGTAATTGCTTCTCATGATCCCTTAGACCTTCTGGAGTCCGTGTTAAAGGGTCCGAATTGTTCCAGGGAAGAGCGTCGCTGTCAGCTTGACCGCGTGACTGCCGACCGCCTCACTCAGATGCTAGGCGAAAGAAAATCCAGCTCCGGCCAGAAGGAAGCAGCCATATCAGCTATGACCGGCGGGCGACAGAAAGGGAACTCGATTCGAACGCGTGACATAATCCTGTCACCGGGTAAGGATAAGAACGATAAGAGTACCTACGTGGCTGTTCAGAACGAAGATGGTACGGAAGGGAAATTGAAATCCGGCCAGATTGTCGGATTTGAGATTCGGCTCAAGCAC
>DATFWM010000240.1:0-4948 GCA_035259295.1 Blastocatellia bacterium
GCCGTCGCGACCAGGCGTTGGCGCGTCGCGGACCAATTTCAGATCGCCATCGAATCTCAGCGCTTTCATATCTGCAATGGATCATCGAGTGAACAAAAACGGATTCGACACGCGACCGCTGCCCGCGGGGCTCTCGACGCGGACGAACACGCTTCCCGACTTGAATAGTTTCCGGAGCTTTTTCTTTGAGGCGTAGAATACAGTGCTGGTTCCGTCGGGCAAAGCCTGTCCGGCGAAAGAGACATTGGGCAACGCAACGTCTTCGCCGATGACTTGCGCCGTTGCTGTCGCGTTACCGCTGACGAAACCGCCGCCATGTATTTCCAAAGCGTCGCTGCCGTCAATGGGCGAACTTGTGAATACGATACTTGTTATCTCGGGATACCCTACTCGGATCCTCAGCGACCCGCCGCCTCCCTTCCCGCTCGCCTCGATCAAGTATTTCGTCCCGGCGGTTGCAGAAAAGGTCAACAGCGAGCGATTGCCCAGCGTATTCCCGAAGTCGTCGTTGCAGGCTAACGGGATGAGCGCGCCGCAAGCGCCACCGTATACGCTTATTACCGTGTCGTACTCACTCAAGCTCGTGTCGATCCCGTAGGTTGTGTTCGCGCTGGCTGTCAGCGAGTACCAAACGGTATTTGTGTCACTACTCCCGGAGCACGACACTGGATCATCGGCGGACGAAGAAGCCGTTCGAGTATCTACGGCATCCGAGTAAGGCAACGAAGTGATCAGGCGAGGACTTCTGCAGTCATCGCCCGACAATCCGGGTGGCGGCACTGATGAGAGGAAACCGAGCTGACCATAGAATATCTCTTGTTTACCCCTTCGAGTATCGGCCCAGAGCATTTGCGCCTTGCCGCGTGTCGCTACCAAACCGACATAATCGCCGATGCCAATAAAGTTTCCGTTCGCTTGTGTTACGTTTGATTGAACACGCGCGTCAAACGCTGTTTGACTGAAGCTATTATTTTCCGTGAAGCTTGCGCCGGCATCAGTTGACCGCGCAAGGTAAAGCTTCGTCAGCGCCGTACCGGGGTTCTCTCGTCGGTCGTAAAAAGCCACTTCGACGTCTCCGGTTGATGAATCGACGCTCAGCCAAGGAAAGAATTGATCGCCTGCCCCGGCGTCGCTGTTGACCCTCACCGCCGGTCCAACAGTTGGACGCATACCGTTTGGTGGTGTGGTTCGTCTAACAAAGACGTCAGCATCTCTCCTGTTGGTAGTTTCGGCCCAGGTCACGTATAGCATCCCGCGGTTGGCCCCCGCGCTGCGATCCACGTCGATCACCGGAAAGCTATTCATCCGCGACACTCCGTTGATGTCGATTGCGGGCTCTGGAGGCGAAAGAGAACCGATAAACTCGTGGATCACTAGATCCCCCGAAGGAGCGACCACCGGCGGCAGAAAGGTGTCACCCCCATCGGTCGAGGCGTTGAACAGGATGACTCGAGGATTACCTATTCCTTCCCAAGCCGCATAAAATTCACCGTTTGGACCCGTCGCAATCGACGGCCCGCGCATCGTTCCACTGTGGCTTATGGCTTTCGGCTCAGAAAAGTTCGCATCACCAGGCCTTCGGTGCGACGTCAGAACGACGGTACGATCCGGCTCGGTGCTCGTCCACACTGCGTAAAGAGTATTCTTGAAGGGGCTGGCTGCGGAGGTATCGACGGTCACATAGCACTTATCGGATAGCTTGAGGCTTGAACCCTGAGCGATGTTTGCCACCACCGGTCTTGGATCTCCGAATGTCCGACCGCCGTCGCTCGACTTGAATACATAGACGCCGTTATCCAGGCTCAAATTGTCGAGCATCAGGACGCAAAGATAGAAATTCCCGTCGAGGTCCGAGACGACTGACGGATCCGACGAACGGCCCCAGACCTTTTGTGGCGTTTCGAGTGTAATCACCCCGTTCCCCCACGTGCGGCCCCCATCGGACGAGAAGTAATATGCGACTCGAGTGTTGCCCGACGACGTGGGTCCTCCGCCGCCCACAATTAGCTTCGATGCGCCGACTATCACCTGTTCATCTCGAAGACTGACGGCGATCGAGGTCTCGTCACGTGGATCTGGGTCGCCCGCCGGACTTACCGGCGTTTCGAAAGCAAACGTGGGCCCGTCTGCAGCCGCGGGTGACAGGCCCATTACCGGCGACGAAGCCAGTAAGGTGACGCAGAGGAACGACAGAGCAACAGCGCAGCTTGATTTCAACATTAGTCTTTTCGTAACAGTTGACGCGAAAGAACGAATATACGGTCAAAGATTTTTCCACGTCGACACAACCGCGCGCAAGCCAACGCTGGCGATGTCGCGAGCGGTAGCGAGCGCTCTCCAATTCGAAGCGGCGGTTTCCGCGCCCCGCTCGCTACCGCTCGTGGTACAGAATTAGTTATACTCAGTTTTGTTCATTTGCCGGGAGACCTTCACTGGACAGGAGACACTATCACTTGATCGGCATCTGCGGCACAGCCATGGCGTCGCTCGCAGGCATGCTCACCCGACAAGGGCACAAGGTCACCGGCTCGGATGAGAATGTTTACCCGCCGATGTCGCTGGAACTCGAGCGGCATGGGATTCCGGTTACCGAAGGCTACAAACCGGACAACCTGTCTCCGCGGCCTGACGTCATCGTGGTTGGCAACGCAATCACGCGGGGCAATCCTGAACTAGAGCACGCGCTCAACGAAAGGATGTATTACACTTCGATGGCTGCGGTGGTCCAGGAAAACTTCATCCGAGGCCATCACTCGGTCGTCGTCGCAGGCACGCACGGCAAGACCACAAGCACTTCACTGATGGCGTGGGCGATGGAGCGAGCCGGCGCCAATCCTTCCTTTTTGATCGGAGGCGTCGCCGAGAATTTCAATTCGTCGTTTCGACTCACTGACGGCCCTTACTTCGTGATCGAAGGCGACGAGTACGACACTGCTTACTTCGACAAGGGTCCGAAGTTCATGCATTATCTTCCCGACACCGTCATCTTGAACAACATTGAATTCGATCACGCGGACATCTACCGCGACATCGAAGCAGTGAAATTCGCATTCAGTCGCTTGATCAACCTGATTCCCGAGCGAGGCCGGTTGATAGCCGGATGGGATTCCGATCTGGTCAGGGAGCTTGCTCCGCGAGCGTTCTGTCCCGTCGAGAGCTTCTCTATCGAGAGCGAGGCTCGATGGCGCGCAACCGACGTTCGGTTTTCTCCTGAGAGCACAACTTTCGTCGTCTGCGTTGAGGGCCAGGAATTCGGTCGCTATCAAACACCGCTAGCCGGTCTGTTCAACGTGCGCAACTGTCTGGGCGTGATCGCGGCGTGTGAGTCGCTCGGGCTCGATCGACGTGCGGTCAAAGAGGCGCTTGCGGAATTCAAAAGCGTTAAGCGGCGTTTGCAAGTGCTCGGACAAGTCCGCGGCGTTACCGTGATCGATGACTTTGCTCATCATCCGACCGCGGTGCGCGAAACGCTTCAGGCCGCGCGCGCGAGATACCCAGGTCGCCGAATCGTCGCAATCTTTGAGCCCCGCTCTTACACCGCGCAGATAAGACTGTTCCAGCAGGCATTCGAGGACGCGCTGGCCGAAGCTGACGAAATAATACTCGCGCGACTGTTCCACCCGGAGCGCTACACGGCAGAAACGGCAATTTCACCAACTGAAATGATCGAGAGCCTCCGGGCGCGCGGGCTTGATGCCCATTACATTCCGACGCCAGACGACATTGTTAGCGGTCTAACTCCGCGTCTCAAGAACAAAGAGCTCGTTGTGATAATGTCAAACGGTTCGTTTGGAGGAATCCATCAAAAACTGCTAAATGCCCTCCGTGAGACCGAAGCGAGTGCGCACGCAGAAAGTTAGCTAACGCGACCTCTCGCAGGGTTATTTTACGAACGACCGATATTCTTTCTTGTAGCTCAGCGACAATCGCCCCAGACCTCTTGGGGCGTCGATGCGAAGACGTACCTTATGCCAGTAAACGTCGCTCGCCGCATCAGTCGGGTAGAAACCAATCGCGTACTGATGGCGCAGCATCAACGCGATCCTCGTGTAGATGTCGCGGGTTTGAGGTTCGTCCTCCGGCGAGAAAGTCATTCCACCGCTCCATCCAGACAGACTCTGCAGCGTTCCAATTCCTGCGTACAACTGGCTGATGGCGATGCTGTAAACCGGAACGTCGGACTCTTTGAGACGCTCGCGAAGTTCGCGTCCGCTGTAACGGCTGCTGTTCTCCTCGCCGTCGGAAATGATCAGCAGCGCTTTCTTTTGGTGTCTTCCCTGCCGAGCTTTTTCGATGCCGAGATAAACGCCGTCGTACAGCGCGGTGCTGCCCTTCGCCTTGACGAATATCACCCGGCTCATGATTTCGCTCGGAGAAGTTGTGAAGTCCTGGACCAATTTCACGCGATCATTGAACGCGATGATGAAATACTCGTCGTCCTCGTGAGAGGTCTCAAACAACCTGCGCAACGCCTGAAACGAGCGCGAAGTCAGGTCACTCATCGATCCAGACACGTCGTAGATTATACCGAGCGTGATCGGCGCGTCTTCATCACTGAAGTGGGCTATCTCTTGCTTTACGCCGTCGTCATAGACTTCGAAATTTCGCGGTGTGAGTCCGGTCACGAATCTACCCAGCGGATCTGAAACGGTGACAGTCAAGCTGACCAGCCGGGCCCGGAGTTGAACGTTGTCCTTGGGTTCTTGTTTTTCCGACTGCCTTTGACCGTTCGGCGGCTGCGAGTTTGGTTGTTGAGTGTTAGTAGCGTATGAGGTTGCAATCAGCGGAGCAAGAAGTAATAGACTGACAACAATCCGATGCATCGGTTTAGGCCCCTCCATCGTCCGCTGGCAGTCGAGGTTCAAGGAAGATTAGAACCCATCGAACACTACAGCGATCATGGCCCAACAGTTCGATAACCTGCAAGTTAAACTATCCGCCAAGCTTT
>DATFWM010000241.1:0-5158 GCA_035259295.1 Blastocatellia bacterium
GGGGTTCCCGTGCTAACGCAGGATGTGGACCTGATGGTCCGCAAGCACGCGCAACTAGAAATAAAACTGGATCGCTTCGCGAAGAGGTTCGGCGTGGTCCTAACTCATCCCTATGACCCGGTTTCACAAGTCGTGCGAGCTGTAGGTAGGCCGGTTGGCGTTGATTTTGTCTTTTCCTTGTCGAGCGGAAAGAGTTTTGAGTCGATAAGATCGCGCGCAACTTCAGTGAAAATCGGGCGCAGGTCTGTGCTGGTCCGCGTCGCTTGAGGATGTGATCGCGGCTAAAGAGGCTGCCGAGCGTCCGAAAGATAAGGCGACGTTACCAATCCTTAAAGACGCGCTCCGCGTAAGGAACAAAATGAAGGCGAAGAGCAGAATCAAACAGCGGTGAGTGCGTTCTGCAGTTGCTCGATAGAGGTATTGCCGCCCGAGCAAACAAGACCTACCCTCTTCCCTCGAAGACCATCGCGCATTCGATAGGCCGCAGCAAGCGGGGCAGCGCCGGCCGCTTCCGCAAGCGTGTGCGCTCGCTCGATCATCCATACCATTGCTTGCATGATTTCTTGTTCGCTTACTAGCACAAACTCTTTAAGACGGTCCCAGAGGATCGCTTGCGGCAGCGCGAAAGCAGTACCAGTGGCCAAGCCCTCGGCAAACGTTTTGTTAGGCGCCTCGACCAATCGCTTTTGACGCCACGACTCATAAGCCGCCGGCGATGCTTCCGATTGCACTCCGATCACCCGAATCGAGGGATTGATTGCGTCGGCGGCGATGCAAACGCCGGCTGCCCCGCTTCCGCCGCCGACGGGAACAAAGACCACTTCCAGATGCGGTTCGTCCTCGAGCATCTCGAGAGCTTCAGTTGCAACGCCGGCGATCAGCAGCGGCTCGTCACCGGAGTGAATGTAGCGATAGCCTCGCTCACGTGCGAGTGCCTCGCAGTACAATCGAGCGTCGTCAAACCGCTCGCCGTGAAAGATTACTTCCGCGCCCATGCCTTGCATCGCGGCAACCTTGCCGGGATTGGCGGCTTCGGGGACGACGATCCGCGCTTTGACGCCGAATAGCTTTGCGGCGCAAGAAACCGATTGACCGTGGTTGCCGGTTGAAGCTGCGATTACCCCGCGCTCTCGCTCTTCGGCATTGAGCTGAGAGATTAAGTTGATGCCGCCGCGAACTTTGAAGGCGCCCACCGGTTGGTGGTTTTCGTGCTTGATGAACACCTCAGCGCCGATCAACTCGTTGATCGCTGGATACGAATGCAGCGGCGTGCGCTGCAGATAAGGACGAATCTGCCGCCGCGCCAGCAACACGTCGTGAAATCCGGGAATGGTCACCGTTCGACTATCATATTTGCGGCGGTTTGAGTCAAGGTCCGACGCATTGTTGACTTTCGCCAAGGCCGACCATTACCATCGCTTCTTCCCTCGAATCTGATATCGATGAAGCTTTCAGTCGTAATTCCCGTCTACAACGAGGCGGCCACAGTCGCCCAGTTGATCGCGCGCGTTCATTCCGTCGATGTCTCAAAAGAAATTATCGTAGTCGACGACGGTTCAACGGACGGAACGCGTGAGGCCCTCGCAAGCCTGGAATCGCGCTACGACAATCTGTGTGTTCTCGTCCAGCCCCGTAATCAAGGCAAGGGCGCGGCGCTCAGGCTGGGCTTCCAACACGCGATGGGCGATTTCGTGCTGGTGCAGGATGCCGATCTCGAATACGATCCTGCTGAGTATTCGATATTACTAAAGCCGCTGATTGACGGGAAAGCCGACGTCGTATACGGTTCGCGATTCTTGACCACCAAAGAGCATCGCGTTTTGTTCTTCTGGCATTCGGTCGGCAACCAGTTGCTCACCCTGATCTCAAACATGTTTACCAACTTGAACCTGACAGATATGGAGACCGGCTTCAAGGTTTTCAGACGCGAAGTGATTCAATCGATCAAGCTCACGCAGAACAGGTTTGGGTTTGAGCCGGAGGTGACGGTCAAGATCGCCCGGATGAAGTTGCGAATCTACGAGGTGGGCATTTCTTACTATGGCCGCACCTACGAGGAGGGCAAGAAGATCGGCTGGAGAGACGGCCTTCATGCGCTTTGGTGCATATTGAAGTACTCGTTCACGACTCCGCACTCCGCTTACAAGCCCGGAGAACAGACAGGCGCACAGGCTGCCAGCCCTAATGTGCTGGATCGCGCTTAGTATTTGACTTTACTACGATGGCAATCGATCGGCGCGGGCTTTACTGATGAGTAAACTCCCCACGCTCTTAAAGCCATTCCAGATCGCCACCGCAAGTAGAACCCAAACGACCGCCGCAAAAATGAATAGAAAATACTGCATCGCTGCCGTGTAGCGAGCCTCGGTGTGCATTGGCGACTGAAATAACAAGTAGTATAGCGGAACCGTCAGGATGAACGCGGTCCGGCGCCGACTTGTTGCAAACGTGAATAAAGCTCCGATTAAAATGAACGGAACCGCAGCCTCTCTGGCTATCCGCTGAATAATCCTTACCGCTGGCCGCAAGAATGAAAGCCTTTCTCCAGGGAGTGTGGGCGCCGTCTGGGAGCTTAGGTCTTGCCAACCCTCGGGCACGGTTCGGCCCTCATCACTCGACGTCGCCGTGCTTGTTTCAACCAGCGATCCACTCCTAGAGTACCGCAACATCCTTTCCATTCTTTTCAATGCCACTGGGATAAACCAACCGGGATGGCCGACGATAATTCTCAGGCTCTTTTTGATTCTGTCGTGGTCGCGTTTTATCCCATCCGGCGTGGACCAGTCTTCAGCGTATCTCGGGTCGCCGTAGAGAATCGCTTCCTGCGGGCCAACTTCAGCATCCGTCGCGACGGCGCCGAACCGCTCGCCGCCGGCTTCGCCGATGCCTTCCCACAGCACTGTTCCCAGGTGGTCGGTTATGGGCACGAATTCCCGGTAGATAACATAGTTGCGAATCGTTATCGGCGCCACGACGAGAAAAGACACCAACGTTGCAACTCCTGCGCTCTTGGCTGCCCGCCACCGCCACGCGGAAATCAATCCCAGCGCCAAAACGAAGAACGGGCCCAGCATTACAGCGTTTGGTCTAAGCCAGATCGACAGACCCAGCATTACTCCCGCAAGTACCGAGAGGGCGTAGTAACTGCGGCCGCCTCGTTCAGTTCTGAGGAGACAATAGAAACCCGCCAGCAGCGGAAGCACACAAAGAGAATCAGGAAGAATAACGTTCGATATTACAGCCAGATGATGCGACACAGCTGCGACCATTCCGGTGGCAACACCGACTCGCCAACCTAGTAACGTCCCTGCAATCAGAAATATCAGAACCGGAGAAAGCGAATCGAGCGAGTTATGAATTAGCTGTACCGTAAAAAAATTTCTGCCGAACAAAGCGTAAATGAAACCCAATAAGATTGAGTAACCCGGAGGGCGACTCAGCAAAGAGGTATCGGAAGGATCTGCTTTGTTGGGGATGAGAACGCCTCGGCCCTCACCAATTCCGAGGGCGCGAGAGTCGTAATCCATCACCATTCCCCAAAGAGGCTGGTCCGTTGTATACATTACCGGCGCGAGGTCAACTGCGTGCAATGTCTTCACGGAGTACGAAACCGAAAAGATCAGAAGCGCAATGAGGAACTTGGTTCTCGTTCGTAGACGCGCGCTCGTACCCAAAGCAGAGCACAATGCACGGCGGGCGGAAAGCGCTTTTCGTGGGAACGCGATCATACCAGTGTGCGGATCGTAGTCTATGGGTTGCGCTGTTGCTCAGAAATAATCTCGATCAAGGCGCGGAGAGTGAGCGGATAGAGCACCTTCTCCGCCGCGAGATCGGTTACCGTTTTGAAATGGCGTTCGAGGGCAACGCGTTCGGCGTGAAGCGCACCCGAGTCGCTTCCTGTACTTTGTAGCGCGCCAAGGTGATACACGGCAACAATCACCGGTATCTCGTTTCTGCCCGAACCGGCGAGCTTCGGGAGATCACTCGGCGACACGGGATTAACGTAGCCGCCTGGGCCCGCTGTTGGAGAGACCTCGAAGAGTTGTCTCTCACCAACCGTTACCGTTGCCAAGTTGCGTCCGGGATCGTTGCCGACTCTCCAATCCGGCCCGCCAAAATGGCCGGTCGAAAGCCCGGAGTTTGCGACCAGCCCCGACGCGCTGAGCGCCTCGAAGTAGAGCAACGTGTCTTGGCTTGTGCTGCCGTGGTCCCAGCCGCCAGGCCGAAACGCTATCACTTCTTTTTGACCATCGTAGACCGCTTGCTCCAACAGCCTCTTGGCATAGGTAAGGCTTGCTACCAACTGCCGATAGCCCGAACGGTAGAAGGACTGAAAGAAGAAGCTCTGCCTCTGCCTGTACGGCTGAGCGTCCTCGACTGCTGATCCCTTGATATGAAGCTTGTCGTTCGCGCTGACATAATCCATCAGTTGCGGAATCAGCGGCCCGTGCAGATGAAGCTCGCAATCGTCGCCGCTGCTCGACATGGATTTGAGATCTGCGATCATCGCCTGACAGCTTGTTTTCAATTGCTGATCCTCGGATACAAAAGCAGGCGAGAGCGCGTTCACATCGACGAAGTGCGTCCACCGAATCTCGTACCTCGAACTCAGGCCGGAAGCGAACTTCAAAACGTCACGGATGCTTTCCAGGTCAGAAGGTGATTCTATTCGCGGCTCGAAATCCTCGGTTAGGAGATAAAACGCTTTGTACGAGCTGTAAGACTTACCTTGTTGCGGTTTGAGATGAAGCGGCGTAATAAAAGAATAACTGAACGGGTTCTCAGGCGGCGGCTTCGAACAGGCAATCGCGAGCAGCAGCGCAACGGCGGCAAGTCGTCTCATGATTTGCCCTTAAAATAGTAGTAGTGATGATAGCCCGTACCGTATATTTCAGCCAGCAGAGCTGCCAGGCGCCTGCGCGCCTTGGGCGAGAATCGCGCAAACAGGTTCTCGTTGATCAGTTTTGGATTGAGTCTCACATCCTTGTAGCTCAGCACTTCTCCCTGTTCGTTTTGCAATTTGTATCCGAACGTCGGATCGTATAGATGCCATTCCCCGTTGTAAAGGACTTCGACTACTACATGCGTGAGGCACGAATCGTCTTCGGCAGTCATGTCGGCGTCGGCTGATTCAACGTCGCGCCAGATTTCACGATGA
>DATFWM010000242.1:0-6932 GCA_035259295.1 Blastocatellia bacterium
AAACGTCGACGCGAACAGTCATGGAACAAAAGAACCGGTGCAGGGGCAGACTTTGATGAAGAGAAGCAGGAACGAGAGCGGCGAGTGGAATGCCTGGAGCGGTGTATGGCAGAGCTCGATTTGGAGAATCGTGAACTAATCATCGGTTATTACCAGAGCGAAAAGCGCCGAAAAATCGAGAACCGCAGGGAGATGGCGGAAAAGATGGGAATCAGCCTAAATGCGCTGAGCATTCGCGCTAGCCGCATACGAGAGAAGCTGGAGGTCTGTATAAGCAAATGCCTGAGCGGCGGTTGATGAAAGCATTTTGTGTTTTCGTCTTATACTTATGAAACCGCAATAATACCGTTATTACAACCTTCGCCGACGGGGACGCACTTAAATCCAGTGGAGCCAGCGTCGAAAGAACCGGCGATACGTCTACCGCGGCGCCGGGTTTTTCTCGGACAGCAAGGAAAGAGTTGATAGCTTTTAAGGAGAGATTGTGGGAGAGCAACCTGATGAAGAAATGATCACCGGGTATCTTCTCGGGACTGTTTCTGAAGCAGAGAGTGAACGCCTCGATGAGTTGAGTTTGACCGATGACGATTTTGCTGAGCGGCTGAGGGCCGCTGAAAACGATCTGGTAGATTCGTACGTGAAAGGCGAGCTTTCCGGGGATCTGCGTGCCCGATTCATCTCTCATTACCTTGCATCTCCAAGACGCCTCGAGAAGGTCAGATTGGCAGAGGCACTTGTTGCTTATGCAGACACTCAAGCGGCTGCGACGGCGGAACACCCCGGCGCTCCTGACTCGGTGAGTGTGGCTGTAGGTGAAGCCCTCCCGCGCGAGCGTTTCAGGTTCGGCATTCCTGGTCTGCCTCTGCAGTGGGGATTTGCCGTCGCTGCCTTGTTGCTGCTGCTGACGGCCGGCTATCTGGCTTTTCATAACATTCGGCTCCGCAATCAGGTCGCGCAAGAGCGCGCGGAGCGAGCGGAACTTGAGCACCGCGAGCAGGAGTTGCAGCAACAGCTCGATGAACGGCAATCGGCAGGTGCGGAAACGGAAAAAGAATTAGCTCAAGTTCGCGACCGCCTGTCGCAGCTTGAACAACAACTCGGGGCGCCTCAGCAGCGCAATCTGAACGTTGTCGCTTTCAACCTCTCGGCGCAAACCCGTGGCGTCGGTAACCTCGCAACACTCACAGTTCCCCGAGGAACCGATTTAGTCGCGCTCCAACTGCACCTGGAAGCTGACGACTTTCCTGCGTATCGGGCAGCTCTGAAAGATCCATTGACCGGTCAAATCGTATGGCGGAGCGGCGAACTCAAAAAGAGTGGGAAAAGCAAAGCGCTTCGTGTCAGTCTCCGCGCCGGGTTGCTAAGACCGCAAAATTACAGTATTGAATTATCTGGTATTGCCAGCGGCGGCACTGTTGAGAGCCTCGGCAGCTATCCATTTAGGGTCGCGACACAATAGCCGCACTTCCTCACAAGGCACTGTATCGGAGCTAGTTTGTGTAGGTGCCTCATGTCCCGACGAGCAACTCAGCTCATCTCAACCGGTCCTATCCGCAGAAGTCTGTGCTCTGGGTTGCTCGCTCGGATGTTCTGGGGTTTGTCTTCCAGACATAACCTGAGGGGAGTCATCAGCAAGAGCCTTCGTTTGATTCTGTTAACTTTCAGTTTGCTTCTATCTGCGCTCTCGGTTCAAAGCAACACGAGCGCAGACGGCCTTCCTTTGCAAAAGCCGGCCACAGGCGCGGAAAACACACCAGAGGTCACCTGGCTCGAACTGGGCAAAGCAATCGAGCGCGAACTGGGGTGCGAACAGAAACATATTTATCAACTCGCGCTCACCGAGGGTCAGTACTTAAGCGTGACGGTCGAACCGCGCGGCATAAACCTCGTCGTGCGGTTGTTCGGACCCGAAGGAGCGTTGGTCGCGGAGGCCGCTTCCGACATTTGGTTATGGGGTCAAGTAAGAGTAGAATTGCTCGTAGAAACAACTAGCAGTTATCGTCTGAGTATTGAGGCAGAAGAAAAATACGTTGTCCCCCGACATTATGGGATTCTGGCTACCGAGCTAAACGCTTCCCTGGAAAACAAAAGGGCGTTGAACGAGGCCAGAAAACTCGACCAGGAGTCCGATAAGCTGGTTTGGGCGGGTAAGTGCGATGAAGCATTACTATTGGCCAAGCGCATCCTGGCAATCCGCGAAGAGGTTCTTGGCTCGCAGGATCCCGATATCGCGGATTCCCTTCACAAAGTCGCCGGCCTCATTCACCGCTGCAAGAATGACTATAAAAATGCCGAACTCCTTCATCAGCGCGCGCTAGCAATCCGAGAGAACGCGCTCGGGAAGGACCATCCTGATGTCGCTCTCTCCCTGAACTTGCTAGGGAGGTTTTATCTGGTGATCCCTGATTATTCGCGGGTGGAGCCACTCTTTCAACGCGCTCAGGATATCCTGGAAAAGAGCTTTGGAGCGGATAGCCTGGAAGCGGCTACGGGTCTATTAGGCCACGCTGCGTTCTATTCCAATACCGGAGACTATGTGAAAGCCGAGCAGATGTATCAGCGCGCGCTCGTGATCGAGGAAAAAATATTCGGCCCAAACGGTGATCGGGTCGCTGTCGTTCTCGACTTGTTGAGTAACTGTTATCGAACGAAAAAGGATTACCACCAAGCGATCAACGTGTCTGAACGCGCGCTGAGCTTGAAGGAAAGGTTGCTGGGAGCCAATAGTTTTGGGGTCGCTAATACCTTGAATTACCTTGCCATCCTCCACTATTACATCGGTGATTATGCAAAGGCTGAGATGCTGTTTAAGCGCGCGATAGCCACGTGGGAAGCAATGCCGGGAAGGGAAAGTACGGTCGCCATCGCCCTGAATAACTTCGCGGCTATGTGTCGCGAGGCAGGAGACTACGCAAAAGCGGAAACGCTCTTTCTTCGGGCGCTATCGGTGTGGGAGAAGAAGACCGAAGTGAGCGATTATTTTGAGGCATATATTCTTACCGGTCTGGCAAAGCTTTATTCGCAAACCGGAGACTACGGCAAAGCAGAGCCGCTGTTTTGGCGCGCGCTCACGGTCCTGGAGAAAAGACTCAGCCCGAATCATCATGAAATCATTCGAGCTAATGACAATCTCATCCGTTTCTATCTATTGAAAGGTGATGTGACTCGGGCGGTAGCGCTGCAATCGCGAGTGAATTCCCTGCTGGAACAGAATATCGCGTTGAATCTGGCGGTCGGCTCGGAACATCAGAAGCTCGCGTATCTTTCCAGCGTGCCAGCCTATGTTGACCAGACGATTTCCTTACACGTCTGTTTCGCGCCCGACGATGCGACGGCCCGCGATCTCGCTGTCAGCACGATTTTGCAACGCAAGGGGCGCGTCCTTGATGCCATGACCGATAGTCTTGCGACTTTGCGGCGGCGATTCGAGCCCAAGGATCAGAGCCTCCTTGACGAGCTGAACGAGACGGTGACCCATCTGGCAGCCGTGGTCCTCAACCGACCACAGCGAATCACACCGGAAGCCTATTGGAAACTCACGGCGTCGCTGGAGGAGAAGAGAGCAAAGCTGGAAGCCGAAATGAGCCGCCGCAGCACGGAGGGGCGAGCCCAGTTGCAACCGGTCACGCTTGCTGCCGTTCAAGGGGCAGTCCCGCCGGCCGCCGCCTTGGTTGAATTTGGCGTGTATCACCCGTTCGATCCAAAGGCTGCGTATAACCAGACCGCATTCGGTGAGTCTCGCTATGTTGCTTATGTTGTGCGGCAGCAAGGGGAAGTTCAGTGGAAGGAACTCGGCGATGCAAAGGCGATTGACGATTCGATTAACGCTTTGTCTGCAGCCTTACATGATCCAAAGCGCAGAGACGTTCAGCGGCTCGCCCGCGTTGTTGACGAAAGAATAATGGCACCGGTTCGACCCCTGCTCGGCAATACGACGCAATTGCTTATCTCGCCCGACGGCGCGCTTAACCTCGTCCCTTTTGAAGCGCTGGTTGACGAGCAGAATCGTTATCTCGTCGAGCGGTTCTCATTGACCTACCTGACCAGCGGGCGCGACGTTTTGCGCATGCAGGTTGCCCGGACGAGCAAAAGCCAGCCCCTCGTGTTGGCGAACCCGCTGTTCGGCGAGCCGCAGTTGCTCGCGATGGCAAAAGCCAGCGGGCCAAAAGTGCAGCGCGCTCCGTTAGGCGGCAAACGACAAAGCGTAACGACCGGTTCCGATTTGTCGGACGTCTATTTCGCGCCGCTCGACGGCACGGCAGCGGAAGCGCATGCCATCAAATCACTCTTCGCTGAAGCTCGTGTCTTGACCGGGACACAGGCAACCAAGTCTGCGCTCAAGCATTCGGTAGCGCCGCGAATACTGCATATCGCTACCCACGGATTCTTCTTGTCCGACATCCCGGCTACTTCCCCAAATGCCGGGGGAGAAATCACTAGAGCCATCAACGCAAAGGCAAAGATCGAGAACCCGTTGCTCCGTTCCGGGCTCGCATTGGCAGGGGCAAATCTTCGCAACAGCAGCAGTGATGACGACGGGATACTCACCGCCCTCGAGGCATCAGGTTTGAATCTGTGGGGAACCAAACTAGTTACGCTCTCCGCGTGTGACACAGGACTTGGTGAAGTAAAAAATGGCGAAGGCGTTTACGGTTTGCGACGAGCCTTCGTGTTAGCCGGAGCAGAGACGCTGGTGATGAGCTTGTGGCCGGTGAGCGACTACGTCACCCGCGAGTTGATGACCAATTACTATACCAACCTAAAGCGTGGCCTTGGGCGCGGCGAAGCCCTCCGCCAGGTCAAGCTGAACTTTCTCAAGCGCAAAGGCCGCGAGCATCCATTTTATTGGGCCAGCTTTATTCAATCGGGTGAGTGGGCCAACCTCGATGGAAAACGATAAACCGCTTTCGCGGACGTAATGAAAGCTCGATCATTCATTGCGCCGCGGTGATTGGCGGAGCTGCGACACATATCCTACCGAACTGTCAATCGCATCATCATAGACTCAACCGCCGGCTGAAATACGTTTTCTCGGCCAGTCTTATCAAGGCGAGGAGTGCGGGCGAACCCAACGGTGAAGAGAGCCGATCGCAACCATCATAGTCGTTATCGCTGGAGCGAGCTTTTTGACTCATTCCGACCGAAGTCTTGATTCACCCGGTTCGCCAATCCCACACCAACATAGCTGCAGGCGGATAGCCTCGAGTCTGACGGCCGGTGAAGATACCTTGGGCGCGACCGCGGTCCCCTTGTCGTCCTTGCCAGAAGGGGCCATTCTGCAGAGCCGTTGATTCGCCGGTGAAAGATTTTCGTCGAAAACGTCTTATCGAGTTGAAAGACGGCTAGCTCGGCTTGAATCCGAAGCCGCTCCTCACCTAGTTGCTCGCCGTCGTTGGTGTTGAGATGAAAGCAAGCAGTACTTAAGAAAGTAAGATCACCAAATCTGATACAGACGACTTCTGCTTAGAGGTGGGACTCCGAATGGTAACGTGAAAGGAGCAGTTCACATGACCATCAAGAAATCCAAGATACTAGCGACAATTGCGTGGGCAGGAGCTGTGCTGTTGTTGACAGCGCCGGTTCTTGCCCAATTGATTGACAAAACAAAAGCACCCAACATCGCCAACGAGGGAATCAACAAATCGCTAGCCCAGCAGATCGGCGCTGGCCGCGGCGACTTAATGACCCCCGACTCATCGGCGTTTATTATCGCTCGCGATCCGTTTCGATCGATTCGTCGAGGGCGCCAGCTCTTTCAGCGCAAGTTCACTCGAGCCGAAGGGCAAGGCCCGGTGATGAACGACGGCGTTGGCGACATCAACACTAATCTTGCAATCGGCGCCGGCCTCTCCGATAGCTGCGCGTCATGTCACGGTCGGCCCCGGGGCTCGGCGGGCGCCGGCGGAGATGTTGCGACTCGACCCGATAGCCGCGATGCTCCGCACCTGTTTGGTCTCGGTCTCAAAGAAATGCTGGCCGACGAAATCACCAGCGACCTGCGCGCGATCAGAGCGGAGGCGATTGCCGAGGCGTTGGCTGAGCATCACCCGACTACGAAGCGGTTGACCAGCAAGGGAATCAATTATGGGGCAATCACAGCCAATCCAGACGGCTCGGTCAACACCTCGAACGTTCGCGGTGTCGATGCGGACCTTCGCGTTCGACCTTTATTTCATCACGGAGGGACTATATCAATTCGCGAATTCGTCGTGGGAGCGTTGAACGCAGAGATGGGCTTGCAGGCCGTCGATCCCGATCTTACCGCCGCCTCCGGCGGAGCGCGAATAATAACGCCGGCAGGAATGGTGCTTGACGGCTCCGTCGATGCGGTTGAGGCTCCTCGCGCGACCAGCGAGATCGACGATCCGGACGGCGACGGAAAAGTGAACGAGATTCCCACCAGCCTTGTCGATCATCTCGAGTTCTACTTGCTGAACTACTTCAAGCCTGCGACCTACGAACAGACCACGTCTACGAGGATTGGGCGCTCGCTTTTCGACCAGATTGGGTGCGCGAAGTGCCACATTCCAGACCTTCAGATCAATCGCGATCGCCGAGTGGCTGACGTAGAGACAGCCTACGATCCGGTCAACGGAATCTTTAACAATCTGTTTGCGACGGCAGTCCCGTTGTTCAACACAACGGACGATGGCAGTGGTTTTCCGGCTCTGAAGACACCGCGCTTTCAGCCTTTTTTGGTAAAGAATATCTTCGCTGATTTTCGGCGTCACGACTTGGGCCCGAATTTTTACGAACGGAACTACGATGGTACGACGCGCACGCAGTTTATGACGACACCGTTATGGGGAGTGGGGACCACCGCCCCTTATGGCCACGATGGACGCAGCATCAATCTAACTGAGGTGATCTTGCGTCACGGTGGCGAAGCTCAGGCGGCGCGAGATAGTTTTGCGAGACTGTCTGGTCCTAAT